>JADFSR010000004.1 GCA_022560615.1 Gemmatimonadota bacterium | reverse complement strand
ACTCAGAGTACGTACGGGCACTACCGCGGAGACCAGGCCGCCGACAACGCGATCAGGCGTATCTATGCCGGGCGGGAGCGGCTCCGCGCGATCTAGCGACTCCCGAAGCGGCACCACAAGTGGCACCGGTGGCCCTAAGAGCCCCGGAACGCAAGGGGTGGCTCACTTGCTGATGCAGTGCGCTTCGTCGACCGCGAGCAGCCGCACGTCGCATTCGGCCACGAGGCGGCGAAAAGGAGTGAGGCCAATGCGCTCCGGCGCCACGAAGAGCACGTCGAGGGAACCCGTTCGTGCCGCCTCCATGATCGTCCTACGCTCCCCGGCCTTCTGCGCCGAGCCCAGGAAGGCGGCTCGAAGCCCTGCCTCGCGCGCACGGCGGACCTGGTCTTCCATGAGGGAAACGAGCGGCGTGATCACCAGCGTGAGGCCACCGAGCGCGAGCGCGGGAATCTGATAGCAGACGCTCTTGCCTCCCCCGGTCGGCAGGATGCCCAGGGCATCGCGGCCCGCGAGAACCGCGCGCACGAGCTCCTCCTGTCCCGGACGGAAAGCGGGATAACCGAAGTGCTTCTGAAGCAGCGCGAGGGGGTCGGCAGACATCCCCCACGCTCACGGACCGCATGAGTCTACGGCATGGGGGAACGGGCCCGGTAGTCGAGCGGCGGGTCGCGGTCACCGATGAGCGGGTCGTAGCGGAAGTCCGCTCCGCGGCTCTTCTCGAACTCCGCTCGGATCGTCGCGACACGGGCGGGATCGCTGAACAGGTCCACAGCCGTGAGCGCGAGGGTCTTCGCCGCGACCATCATGCCTTTCACGCCGATCGTGGTGCCGCCAGCCGCGATCGCCTGCCAGGAGTGTGCAGCCGTGCCGGGAATCCAGGTGGCCGCGGACAGCGTGCCGGCTGGCACCTTCCAGCTCACGTCACCGGCGTCGGACGAGGCGTACGTCATGCGGTGCTCGAAGGGTTGGATAGTCGCCGCCGACGCGACGCTCGGGTTCGGCGGAAGCGTCCCCTTGAGCGCCTCGGCAAACGCCAGCTCCTGATCGTCGTAGAACACGCCACCCACCGACGTGAGGTTTTCGTACACGACCTCCTGGAGAGCGACGATGGGCAAGCGCGAGTACGCGCGCCCTATGACCTCGTATTCGACGGAGGTCCCAGTGCCCTCGGCCGCTCCTGCGGACGCGGCGACGACTCGCTCGAAGATCGAGCGCACGACCTCGGGATCGGGGTGCCGGACGTAATAGTAGACCTCGGAGAAATCGGGAACGACGTTCGGTGCCGCGCCGCCGTACGTGATCACGTAGTGAAGGCGTGTCTCCTGCGGCACGTGCTCGCGCATGAGGTTGACCATGAAGTTCATGGCCTCCACGCCGTCCAGTGCCGAACGCCCCTGCTCGGGCGCGCTCGCGGCGTGAGCCGAGACGCCGCTGAAGCGGAATTTGGCAGACTTCACCGCCAGGTTCGATCCGGGGCTCGCGCTGCTCACCCCGGACGCGTGCCAGGCGAGAACCACGTCCACGTCGTCGAAGAGGCCCCCGCGCACCATGTAGACCTTGGCCGAACCGCCTTCCTCGGCGGGGGTGCCGTACAGCCTGATCGTGCCCGGACTCCCGGTTCGCTTCAGCCATTCCGCCGCGCCGATGGCGGCGGCGCTCGAGGCTGTGCCGTAGAGGTGATGCCCGCAGGCATGGCCCGCGATCTTGCCTTCGATCGGCTGACGGTAGGGCACCGCGGCCTGGTTGATCCCCGGAAGTGCGTCGAACTCCCCGAGCACGCCGATCACGGGCGACCCGCTCCCGTACGTGGCCACGAACGCAGTCGGTATCCCCGCGACGCCCCACTCGACCGTGAAGCCGTGGGCCTCGAGCTCGCCGGCGAGCAGCGCGGAGCTCTCCTCCTCGAGGTACCCGACCTCCGCGAGATCCCAGATCCGCATCGCGATGTCGGTGAGGCGTTCTTCACGCGCATCGAGGAAGGAGGCGACCTCGGATTTGCTCATCTGCGCGGCCGACGGCACGGCCACGGTCAACGCCAGCAAAGGCAGCACATGCATCAAGGCTCTCTTCGGCATGATCGGCTCCACGCTACGGGAATGCGATTTTCGATATAAGACGACACTTGGTAACTCGGCCGGGGCAGACAACGTTTGCAACGTCCGCTCACCGTCGGAGGTCCCATGCGTCGCGCAATTTGGCTCTTGATCGCCTGTTCACTCGCCTCGGACGTTAAGGCCCAGACGGCAGAAGAGATACTCGACCGCATGGCCGAGTCGTACACTGAACAGATCTCCGGAATCGACGATTACACGGTTAGGGGCAAGAATTTCACTTCGTATCACAAGAAGTACCTCGGGACGAACGGGTACCCGATTTTCCGATCCAAGACGGAAGACACGTTCTCAGGCATGACCGTCGGCACCATGACGACTCGCTTCGGGGCGGACAACATGCTCGAGCTTCGCGCGCATGTCCGGAGTAGCGGAGTATGCGGGTCGCGCTGACGTCGCAGGAATCGATGCCCACGTTCTGAGATTGACCGATTTCAGCGCAATGGATCCGCTGGGGTCGACAGATCAACAGCCACCGGACAGCGTTCTCTTTTTTGTGGATCCGGACCCATGGCTGCTCGTGCGCATAAGCATTCACGGATCCCTGCCTACGCAAGGGCAGGATGGGAACGTCACCCCAACGATCGACTTCGAGGACTTCCGGGATGTCGAGGGGATGATGGTGCCGTTTCTCACGCGCATCACCATGGTCGGCGTCCAGGTCGACGTATCGCAGCAACAGCTGGAGGATGCTCAGCAGTCGCTCGCGCAGCTCGAACAACGGCTGCAGAGCCTGCCGGCAGCCCAGCGAGAGATGATGATGGATCGTTTGCGTCCACAATTAGAGCGGATGCAGCAGATCGTGGATAGCGGCACCCTCGAGACGGTCTTCGAGGTCGAATCAGTCGAAGTGAACACCGGTCTGCCGGATTCGATGTTCAACTGATTCGGAGGACCTCTACCGGACGTAGAACTTACACCCACGCGCACGACCGCAAGAATCGGTCTGTGGTCCGACGCGACGGACTCATCGATCACACGGTGTTCTATGACCTCGAAGCTGCTCGCCGGCCGAACCATGATGAAATCGATTTCACGATCCGGTGCGTCGGACGGATACGTGTTCACGTCCGCGCTCTTCTCGAGGATGCGCCAGTCCCGCTGCAGCCGATCGAGCACGGGCCCATCGCGACGTCCGTTGAAGTCGCCCGCCAGAACGACCGGGTGATCCGCCGCGGCGAAGAAGCTCGCAATCGAGCCCGCCTGCGCGAGACGCTCTTCGGCAGACCCGGCCAGGTGCACAGAGATCACGGAGATCGTGTGAGGCCCTAGCTCGATCTCAACCTCGTGCACGGCCAGCGCGCTTCCTGAAGCCGGCGGAATACGGTGCGTGCGGACCGCGTGAACAGGCGATCGTGTGAGAATCGCGTTTCCGTACTCACCGCCTTGATACGACCGGTGGGCACCGTGAAAGCCCCGATAGCCGAGAAGCTCGGCCAGCACCGCCGTCTGATCGACTCTGCCGGTTCGCTCCGTCCGGTTGTCGACTTCCTGTAGCGTGATCACGTCGGCGTCGAGCGCGCGAAGCACGTCGGCGATCCGCGCCAAGTCGACTTCGCCGTCCATGCCGCGGCCGTGCCTGATGTTGTAGGCCGCAATCCGGAGCGTGGACTGGGCCAGACCGGGCTCGGGCATGCCGAGGAGGAGAGTGAGCGTGGCCGCGATGAAAAAAAGGCGGGGAATGCGCGGCACTCAGCTATCCAGGTCGCGCTCTGCGTCGGTCGGTCCTGGTGCTTCGGCGTCTTCAGAGTCCGTTCCAGACTGGAAGCGCAGGAGTGCGCCGGCTACCAAAACCACGAGCGCCGCACCTGTCAGCCACCGCTCCTCGAAATAGATACCGGCCAACGCCATGACGGCACCCACCGTGAACACACCCACCTTCCACTCGAGCATGTGACCGGGTTTGGGCGACCGGTCGAGGAAGAGCGACACGCCGACCTCAGTCGACCGATTTCTCGAGGAAGCGTCTGACGCCCTCACGGCACTCCTCGGACATGCGCGCTTCCGCATTGACTTCGGCACCGCGGCGGACGCCCGACTCGAAGTCCAGATCGTCGAGCTCGTAGAGAAGCTTCTTGGTGAGGATGACCGCCGCGCGCGGCTTCTTGCCGAACACCTGCAGGTACTGCTTCGCGTTCTCCGCGTAGGTAAACGCCGGGAAGATCCGCGTCACGAGTCCGAGATCTCTGGCCTCTTCCGCGGAGATGCGGTCGCCTTTGACGACGAGCTCGAAGGCCTGCGACTGCGACACCTTCCGCCGCAAAATCGCCATCACCATCGCCGGCACGAAGCCGAGGTGGATCTCGGGGTAGCCAAACTCGGAGTCGTCGCGCGCGAGCACGATGTCGCACGCGGTTGCCAACCCGCACCCGCCCGCGAGCGCGCGCCCCTTCACGAGTGCGATCACCGGCAACGGGTGTCGCCGAATCTGGATGAAGAGCTCACCCAACGAGAGCGCGTCCTCGAGGTTTTCTTCCTGGCTCAACGTCACGATCTGCTCGAGCTCCTCGAGGTCGGCCCCGGCACAAAAGTCTTTTCCGCGTCCGGTGATGACCACCACCCTCGCGGCCGGATCTTCCGCCGCGCGCTCGAGGAAGGCCTTGAGGGACGTGACCATGGCCTGGTTGATCGCGTTGCGCTTCTCTGGGCGGTTGAGCGTGAGCGTCACGATGCCGTTGTCGACCGTGTAGGGGAGGACCGGCAATTCGTTCATGGCGTACCCTCGGATCTTCCTGGCACGCGGTCGACCGGCACGCGGCCCCGTCCCTTTACGGCGTCTGCGACTTCGTCCGGCACTTCGATTTCCATTCTCAGCAGCGCGGTACTGAACACCTTTCCCTGAGCATCGTTCATGAGCGACATCGTCCCGCCACCTCCCAGCGCACCGTGCAACAGGAAATTGAGCGCGCCCAGGTTCGGAAGTTCGAACCGTTCGACGTCACCGCGTACCATCGATCCGAAGTGGGCCTTCACCCGGTCCGTCGTGAGCTGACTGCGAAGCAGTTCGTAGTGCTCGGGGTCATAGGCGATGACCCCCACATTGGCGGTGTCGCCCTTGTCGCCGGAGCGAGTGTGCGCGACGTCCACCAGCTGAACTCGAGCCATCCGCTTCACACCTCCTTCACGTCGACGGCCAAGTGGGGTTCAACCGCCGCACGCTCAATGAGCGCCGGCCAATACGCCATGATCTCTTGAACCCGAGGGCGTCCACCTGCGAAGCCGGTCACCGACGGCGGTCCGGTCAACACGAGCGGCGCGATTTCGCGCGTGAATCGTTCGACGGAAGCCCTCTCCTCAGCTCGCACGCCAATGCGAAGTTGGACCTCGGGTAGGTCGGCCGGCGGCTCGCCGGCGAGCGTTCCGTGCGTCGAGTCCCACCCGACCAACTCCGTGCGGATTTCGTCGAAGTGCAGACCGAGCCGGTCCAGACGCTGCCGCAGAATACGATCGGCTGCCCTCGCCTTGGCCGCCGCATCCGGCCATGCATAGGTGAGCGTTCCGGTGGCCTTCCAACCCGATGAATAGGCGATCGAGACCTTCAAGAAATCCGTCCGGGCGCGACCTGTGATCCCGTGCACACAAACGCGGTCGTCACCCCGGTCGTCCAACTGAATGCTCGTGAAGTCGGCGACCACGTCGGGCGTAATATACGTCGATGGATCGCCCATTTCGTAGACGATCTGTTCCGTCACTGACGCACGCGTGACCCAGCCGCCACTCCCCTCGTGCTTGGTCACCACGAAGGTGCCGTCCGCCTTGACCTCAACGATGGGGAAGCCGACCTCCGCGAGGTTCGGGATCTGCCACCAGTCGATCATGCAGTTCCCACCTGTGGACTGGGCCCCGCACTCGTTGATGTGGCCGGCGACCACGCCCGCGGCGATGCGGTCGAAGTCGTCCGCGGCCCAACCGAACTCGTACATCAGCGGACCGTACGTAAGTGCCGTATCGGTGCTGCGGCCGGTCACGATCACGTCCGCGCCGAGCTCGAGGGCACGCACGATCGGAGCCGCGCCGATATACGCATTCGCGCTCTGAACTCGGTCGCGTACCTCACGGAGCGGAGCGCCGGTCTCCATGTGGGTCAGCTCGTGACCCTCCCGGAGAAGTGCGTCGAGTCGATCCATCAGGTCGTCGCCGGTCACGAGCCCGACCTTGGCGCGCCCCGTCACACCCGCCCTGCGTCCCGCTTCCGCAACTGCCTCGGCGCAGCCCAGAGGGTTCACACCCCCGGCGTTCGTGACGACGCGCACGCCGCGCTCCACGCACGCCGGGAATATGCGCTCCATCAGCGGCACGAAGTCCCGTGCGTAACCCGCCTCCGGATCCCGCGCCCGCTGCTTCTGCATGATGGACATCGTTACCTCGGCGAGGTAGTCCAACATGAGATAGTCGATAGGCCCGCCCTCGACTTGGCGCACAGGCGCCTCGAGATCGTCGCCCCAGAAGCCTTGTCCGCTCGCGACGCGGACGACGCGGCCGTCGTCGCTCATTCGGCTGCGCCCGAGATCTGGAACGGTCCGAGGTGTGGCCCGGGGTTGTGGAGCGCCGTGCGAATCAGCAGTCCCAACGCCGGGCGTAGCTCCTCGGGCAACACGATCTCGTCGACGAAGCCCCGCGCCCCCGCGAAGCGGGCGTCGAGCTGACGTTCGTATTCGGCTCGGACCTCGTCCATCTTCGTGGTCAGATCCTCGTCAGGGATATGGCCCGCCTCTTTGAGGCGCTCGATCTGAGCACTGAAGAGCGCCATCACAGCGCTCTCACCCTCCATCACCCCCATGCGCCCCGTCGGGAGGGAGAGAATGAAGTCCGGATCGAAGCCCTGCCCCGCCATAGCGTAGTATCCCGCCCCTGACGCGTGGTTGAGGGTCAGCACGATCTTCGGCACCGTCGCGGTGGCCATCGCTTCCACGAACTCCGCGCCGGCCCTGATGATTCCGGAGTGCTCGGCGTCCATCCCGACCATGAAGCCCGAGACGTCCTGAACGAACAAGATCGGTTTCCCGTGGCGGTTCATGGTCTCGATGAAGTACGCCACCTTTCGCGCGCTCTCGGTATACACGATGCCTCCGAGTCGCGGGGGGCCGTCGGTGTTCTTGAACATGCCACGAGCGTTGGCAATGACCCCGACGGCGTGGCCCTCGATGAAGGCCGTGCCGCAGATCATCTCCGGCGCATGGCCGGGCTGGAACTCGTCGAGCTCCTCGCCGTCCAAGATGCACTCGAGCACGGCGCGGGTGTCGTACGGTTGGCGGTGATCGTCCGGCATGATGTCGTAGAGCTCGTACGCCAACCGCTTGGGCGGCGTGGCGGTGCGCGCTCCGGCCAGGTCGTTGCGCGGAAGCTCGGCGACGAGCCGTCGGAGGCGAGCGATACACGCCTCGTCGCTCTCGACCATGTAGTGCGCTACGGCGCTGACCTCCGTGTGCACGCGGGCGCCGCCGAGCTCTTCCGAGCCCACGATCTGGCCCGTCGCTCCTTTCACGAGGTTCGGCCCCCCGAGCCCCATGAACGACGTGCCCTCAACCATGAGGATCACGTCGGACAGCGCCGGCAGGTACGCCCCACCGGCAATGCACGGCCCCATGACCGCCGCGAGCTGGGGGACGCGCAGATAGCGGCGCATTACCGCGTTGTAGTAGAAGATACGAGCGGCGCCGTACTGACCGGGAAAGACCCCACTCTGATACGGCAGATTCACACCTGCCGAGTCCACCAGATACAGAATCGGGACGCGGCACCGCATCGCGATCTCCTGGGCCCGTAGGATCTTCTTGATCGTTTCGGGCCACCACGACCCGGCCTTGACCGTGGCGTCGTTCGCGACGATGACGACCTCGCGTCCGGAGACCCGTCCGACGCCGGTGACCACGCCGGCACTGGGGGCCTGCCCGTCGTAGAGGTCGTACGCGACGAGGAGCCCGATCTCGACCCACGCTCCTCCTTCGTCGAGCAAGAGGTCGACCCGCTCACGCGCGGTCAGCTTCCCTTGCGCATGCTGGCGCTCGATGCGCTCGGAGCCACCGCCGTCGTACAGCCGATCGCGGAGTTCTCGAAGCTCGACCGAGAGTTCGGCCATCCGGCCTCTGGGTCGGCGAGCCTCGTCGGCCGTCACTGGGACGGGCGTCCCTCGGTCACACCGTCCTCCCGGGCTGAGAACCATTCGCGGATGTAGTCGATCGCAGTGGTCGTGGGCGTGCCGGGGCCGAAGAGCTTCCCGATGCCCTGCCCGTCCAGCGCGGCCATGTCGTCCTCCGGGATGATGCCACCACCGGTCAGGAGGACGTTGTCGGCTCCCGCCTCGTCGAGCAGTGCCTTTACGCGCGGGAAGAGCGTGAGGTGTGCGCCTGACAGCACGGACATCGCCACGACATCCACGTCCTCCTGAACGGCGGCACTCACGATCATCTCAGGCGTCTGGTGCAGACCTGTGTAGATGACCTCGAAGCCGGCATCACGGAACGCGCTCGCGATGACTTTCGCGCCGCGGTCGTGACCGTCCAAGCCAGGCTTGGCAACGAGTACTCGAATCTTGCGATGGCTATCGGACATGGGCCTCCCGGCTCAGAAGAAGACAGGCTCCTTGTACGAGCCGAAGACCTCTTCCATGGCGTGTCGGATCTCGTACAGCGTGCAGGACGCGCGGGCACAGTCCAGGATCACCGGTACCAGGTTTTCCCCACCCGAGCTCGCCTGGCGCAAGGCAGCCAGAGTTTGATCGACTTGCCCCGCGTCCCGACTGGAACGCAACTCCGCCATGCGGGCGATCTGAAGCCGCTCCACCGACTCATCGATCTTCAGCCGATCGATCTCGATCTTGTCGGAGCCTTCCGTGAAGTGATTCACGCCCACGACGACGCGTTGCCCCGACTCGATTTCACGCTGCTGACGCATGGCAGAGGCGGCGATCTGCCCCTGAAACCACCCCTGTTCGATGCCGGCCACGACACCGCCCAACGCGTCGATCTCGTCGAAAATGCCCAGCGCCTCGCGCTCGAGCTCGTCGGTGAGCCACTCCACGAAATACGATCCGGCGAGGGGGTCGATCGTGTTCGTGACACCGGACTCGAACGCCAGGACCTGCTGCGTCCGCAGTGCGATGCGCACCGCCTTCTCCGTGGGAAGAGCGAGCGTCTCATCCATCGAGTTGGTGTGCAGCGACTGTGCGCCGCCCAGAGCGGCCGCCATCGCCTGGTAGGCGACCCGCACGATGTTGTTCTCGGCCTGCTGTGCGGTGAGGCTCACACCCGCGGTCTGGGCGTGGGTGCGCAGCCGCCACGACTCCGGACTCTTCGCTCCGTACACGTCGCGCATGCGCCTTGCCCAGATCCGACGGGCCGCGCGCAACTTGGCGATCTCTTCGAAGAAGTCGTTGTGAACGTCGAAGAAGAAGGACAGGCGGGGCGCGAAGCTGTCCACGTCGAGACCTCGTGCGATGCCACGCTCGACGTACTCGAAGCCGTTGCGCAGCGTGAACGCAAGCTCTTGCCCCGCGGTCGACCCAGCCTCGCGAATGTGGTAGCCCGAGATCGAGATCGGGTTGTAGTGCGGCGCGTTCTCGCTGCACCACTCGAACATGTCGATGATGCATCGCAGAGCCGGCTCTGGGGGGAAGACCCAGGCGTGCTGGGCCTGGTACTCCTTGAGGATGTCGTTCTGGACCGTGCCACGCAGAACCGCGGAGGAGATGCCCTGTCTCTCGGCCGCGGCGACATAGAAGCAGAAGAGGATGATGGCCGGACCATTGATGGTCATCGAGACCGAGACCTGGTCCAGCGGAATGCCCTCGAAAAGACGTTCCATGTCGTCGAGCGACGAAATCGCGACTCCGCAGACCCCCACTTCTCCCAGCGAGCGCGTGTGGTCGGAGTCGTACCCCATGAGTGTCGGGAAGTCGAACGCGACCGACAGGCCGGTCTGGCCGTGATCCAGCAGATACTTGTAGCGCTCGTTGGTTTCCTCCGCCGTGGCGAAGCCCGCGAACTGGCGCATCGTCCAAAGACGGGTCCGGTACATCGTGGCGTACGGACCCCGCGTGAACGGAAAGTCACCGGGAAAGCCGAGATCGCTCTCCGGATCGCTGCCTTCACGATCGAGCTCGGTATACAGAGGCCTCACCTCAGTGCCCGAAGTCGTCGAGAAGAGCACGTCCCTCTCCGGCGTCGCGTCGTAGGTCCGCTCCCACTCCGCCAGCCGGGCTCTCAGGCGCGCGAGCTCCTCTTCCTTCTCGCGCACGAGATCCGCGAGCTCAGGCGCGCTCAGGACATTCTTCTCGATCGTCGACATGCGTACTCCTCGACAACGCTCTCACGCAGGTGCTTCAGCACCTACCCCTCAAGGGGAAAGATGACCCTAGCCGCGAGAACGGGTCAACGCAGAAGGCCGTCCAGGATTCGGCGTGCGACGGAATACGGCGTCTCCACTCGGGCCCCGATGCCGTCGAGCGCCGACTCGAGCACTTCGTTGGCGAGTTCCGAGTGCTGAGCCACCCGCCGCAACTCCCGCTCCACGACGTCCTGAACCCGCGTCCTAGCTCGAGCGCGACGGCGGGCCTCGAGTTGACCACTGGCCTCCAGCCAATCCCGGTGGGCTTCTACCGCCTCGAGCAACTTGGGCACGCCCTCGCCGCTCTGGGCAACCGTTGAGAGCACGGGAATCGACCACTCCCCTTGCTCCGGCGCCTCCGCGTCCGTGGTACGCTCGTCCCGCAGGACGCGTGAGAGATCCACGCCATGGTGCGCCGGTATGTCCTTGAGGGCATTCCCTGCCTTCAGGTGCAGAGCCTGTCGCAGGTCGTTCACGAGCCGGTCCGCACCTGGGCGGTCCGCCTTGTTCACGACGAAGATGTCGGCGATCTCCATCAAGCCGGCCTTCATCGCCTGGATCGCGTCTCCCGACTCGGGGACGAGAACGACGATGACCGTGTCCGCCGCGGCCGTGATCTCGAGCGCGGTCTGGCCGACCCCGACGGTCTCGACGAGGACGCGATCGAAGCCGAACGCGTCCATGAGATCGAGCACCTCCTTGGTGGTCGTCGCCAGACCGCCTAGAGAGCCCCGCGTCGCCATCGAGCGGATGAAGATCCCGGGATCGGTCGTCAGGTCGTTCATCCGGATCCGATCCCCCAGCAGCGCGCCTCCCGAGTACGGAGAGGTAGGATCGACCGCGATCACGCCGATGTGCTCGTCGTCCGCCCGGTACGATGCAGCCGCGCCCGCGAGCAAAGTCGACTTGCCGGCACCGGGCGGACCTGTGAATCCCACTCGACACGCGCTCGGCCCTACCGCCAAGACGCTGTGAAGGAGGTCTTCGAAGCCGTCTCGCTCGTCCTCCACGATCGAGATCGCGCGAGCCAGTGCCGGCACCTCCCCGTCGCGGAAGCGCTCGAGCACCGAGCTCAACGCTGGCGACAAGCTCTCGGCTTCGAGGCTCATCTCATCTCCAATCATCGGGACGCACTCCGCGCGCGTGTCTCAGGGGGTTCTCGAGCAGGTGTATCGGGATGAACAAGACCACGACGAACATGGTCAAGGCAATGAGCAGGCCGGCGCCCAGCAGCCACCAGTTCCGCAACGCGATGAACAGGATCGACGTGATGACCGCCGTCGCGGTCGCGAAGATGCTGAGCAGAAGCCGGCGCGCCTGCAGGTGCAGGAATCGCTCCTGGGACTGCATGTCCCGAGGATGCACTCGCACCCGAAGTTCCTCGCGCTCAGCCCGGGTGACCAGATCGCGCACGGACCGAATAGCGCTCTGCGCCTCGTCCACGAAGCTCTTGGCCATCTGAGTCGGCTGCCGGCCGATCGACTCGAGCAGTTCCGACCGGTGCTCGCGCACCACTCCCTGGATGAAGGCGAGCCCGTCGAAGTTGGAGTCGTAGCGGAACGCGAGCCCCTCGATGAGGGCACCGGTCCGGAGGAAGTACACGAGCTCCTGCGGCAGCACGAGGGGCCAGGTATAGAAGGTGTCGAGAAGCTCGGCGACGATCTCCTGAACGATGCGCTGCCGGTTCGTGGTCTGCGCGCGCTTCACGATGCGCAGGATCTCGGCTGCCGCCTCCCGGATGTCCCCGCGCGGCACTTCGGGACTGATCATTCCGAGGCGATACATCTCGTTGATGACGCCTTCGATGTCTTCCCGCCCAAGAGCGAGCGCGGCGCTGAGGATCGACTCTCGGGTCCAGCGTGGCACGTCGAGGACCGCGCCCCAGTCGAGCACGATCAGGGTGCCGTCGTCCTGCACGAGCAGGTTGCCGGGATGTGGGTCGGCGTGCATGAATCCGTCTACCAGCATCATGCGCAGGTAGACGCCGGTCAGCGATTCCATGATGCGCTTGAAGGACAACCTGCCGGACGAAAAGAGATCGTGGAGTTGATCGATCTTTGTGCCGTGACAGTGCTCCATCACCAGCACGCGCCGACGCGTGAACTCCTCCAACACCGCAGGCGCACGCACCTTGCTATCCCCCGAAAACACCCTTTGGAAGCGCGCGATGTTCTGCGCCTCGATGCGGAAATCCATCTCCGCGCGGACGCGTACCGAGAACTCACGGATCACGTTGGTGAGTCCTCGCACGTGATGGTTCGGGAAGAGAATGTTCAGCCAGAACATCAGCCGGAACGAGATGTCGAGGTCCAGCGCGATGGCCGCCTCGACGCCCGGACGCAAGACCTTCACCACGACGTCCTGATCGTTCACGCGGGCGCGGTAGACCTGACCCAGGCTCGCGGTCGCGATCGGCTCTTCGCGGAATTCCTGGAAGAGCTCGGCCACCGGGGCCCCCAGCTCCGCCTCGATCACCGCCTTGACCTCGGACAGCGGGTCTGGCGGAACTTGATCCTGAAGGCGGCTGATCTCCGACAGGTAGGGCTCGGGGAGGATGTCCGCCCTGGCCGAGAGCAGCTGCGCCAGCTTCACGAACGTCGGGCCGAGAGCCGCGAGGCGGGCCGTCAGGCGCTTCGCCCTGGCGAGGTGGTGCTCCGGACTCCGCACCGTGGGTCGCCCGAAGAGGATCCACGAACGACGATCTCGCAGGAAGGCGAGCAAGATCGGGCTCAAGCCGACGAACACCGAGACGGCGCGACTCAGGCGTCTCACCGCAGCATATGAGCCCAGAAGGCTCGAGTCGGTGCACTCACAGCAGGAGCCTCGATGCCAGACCCAGAAGCAGGAAGAAACCACACAAGTCGGTCAGGGTGTGCACGAAGACCGACGACGCGACAGAAGGATCTACCCCCATGCGGTCGAGAGAGGTCGGGATGAACGCGCCGGCGAAGCCGGCTACCACCTGATTCCCCCACATCGCTAGGAAGACGACCAGACCCAGCATCGGGTCGCTGTCTCGCATGAGGGCGATGAGTGCGATCCCTCCTCCTAGGACAGCGCCGTTGACGAGACCGATCAGGATCTCCTTGGCCACGAAGCCTTTCGCAGAGCCTGATCCCTGGGTCGTGATCCGGCGAATGGTGACCGCGAGCGACTGCGTCCCCGAACTCCCTCCCATCGCCGCAATGATCGGCGCGAGGAATACGAGCGTGATCACCGCATCGATCGTCTCTTCGAACAAGAGGATCACCGATGCGGCCAACGAGGCCGTGACCAGATTGAGTAACAGCCACGGCAAGCGAGTCCGGACCGACTCGGTCCACGTGTGTTTGAGCTCATCTTCGTCCGTGACCCCGGCGAGACGAAAAATGTCCTCGGTCTGCTCGGCCTCGATGACGTCGATTACGTCGTCGAAGGTGATGCGACCGAGCAGCTCGCCGTCCTCCGTGACGACCGCGATCGAGGCCAGGTTGTACCTTGCGATGAGCCGCCCCACTTGCTCCTGATCGACCTCGGGCAGCACAGTCGCTACGGGCTCCCTGACGAGTGCCTCGATGCTCTCGCCAGGGTTCGCGATGATGAGATCGTCGAGTCGGAGCGTTCCCAGGAGCGTGCGATCCCCATCGACGACGAAGACCGTGTAGAAGTCTTCAACCTCCTGTCCCTGGGCGCGGACCTGCTCGATCGCTTGTCCCGCGGTGAGCCTCGCTTCTACTTCGACCAACTCGGTCGTCATGAGCCCACCGGCGGTCTCGTCGTCGTACTGGAGAAGCCCCTTGAGCTCGCCCGCCTCGTCCACGGGCAGCGCTGCGAGGATCTTGCTCTGCTCCTCGGGTGAGAGCTCGCCGATGAGGTCGACCGCGTCGTCGTCGGGCAGTTCATGGAGCAGCTCCGCACCCTTCTCGGGGGTGAGCGCGGCCAATAGGTCTCCCCGCTCCTCACCCTCCTCCATCTCGGCAAGCGTGTCGGAGGCGAGTTCGGTCGGGAGCGCTGAGAGCAGCTCGATTTGCTGGGCCTCGTCGAGCGATTCGACCAGATCCGCCAGATCGGACGGATGAAGCTCCGCCGCGTGCTCGCGCACACCCGCGAGGTCGCCCTGAGCCGCGAGGGCCTCCAGGCGCTTCTGGCGCTGCTCGATGTCGTGCTCGGACGTGCCCATTGAAGAAGATCCCCGAGGCGTGTGGCCCCCGCAAGGTAGTCGGGGCCGCAGGCTAGGCCTTGCCTAGCACCTCGCCGAGTAGCTGCTCCTGAAGCACGTACATCGGGCTGGCGAAGCGATCGTCACCGTCGGGGTGATCGTGTCCCAGCACGTGCAGGGTGCCGTGGATCGCGAGACGGACCAACTCCTCGCTCAGGGGCACTCCGAGCGCCTCGGCCTGCCGCCGGGCCTGATCCGCCCCAACGTAGACGTCTCCGAGCGGCTCCTCTGGGCTGCCGAGCGAAAACGCGATGACGTCGGTGGGTCGATCCCTGCCGCGGTATTCGCGATTGAGGCGCTTGATCTCCGCGTCGTCGACCAGCGTGACCGAGAGCTCCGCCTCCCGTCCGTCCGCGTCGAGGGCCTTCCTCACCGCAGCCTCCAAGAGCGCCTCTTCAACAGCGTCGAAGCCGCCTAGGTTGACCTGAACTTCCATCCCGCTCGGGCTATGCCGGCGCGCCGGAGTCGGCCGCCTGTGACTCGATGTCGGCGACCTGCGAAGCGTCCGGCTCAGCGCCGTCACCGTTTCCTTCCTCGCTGTCCGTCAGGTGCCTCGTGGACGGGTACTCGATGCGGCGGTGAAGGACCCCGGAGAGGATGTTGACGAACTGCTCCTTCACCTGCTCGATTTCTCGGAGCGTGATCGGAGCGTCGTCGAGCTGCCGGTCACTGATCTTTCCGTCGACGACATTGTGGATCAGATCGCGCACGCGGTCGCGGGTCGGATCCTGCATGGCGCGCGTCGCGGACTCACAGGAGTCAGCGAGCATCGCGATCGCTGTCTCCCTCGATTGGGGTTTCGGACCGGGGTATGAGAATCGCTCCTCGTCAATGTCACCGTCCGCTTCCTCTCCGGCCTTCTCGTAGAAGAACCCGATCCTCTGTGTGCCATGGTGCTCCAGGATGAACTGGATCACCAAGTCGGGCACTTTCGCGTCCTTGGCGAGCCGGACACCCTCGGTGACGTGCTCCCGCACGATGCTCGCCGAAGTCTCCGGCTTGAGTTTGTCGTGCGGATTCCGCCCCTCCTGCTGGTTCTCCACGAAGTAGTGCGGTTTGAGGATCTTCCCTACGTCGTGGTAGTAGACCCCGACCCGGGTCAAGAGGCCGTTCGCGCCGATCTTGGTGGCCGCGGTTTCGGCGAGATTCGCGACGCTGATCGTGTGCGCGTAGGTACCGGGCGCCTCGAGCGACAGACGACGCAGTAGCGGTCGAGTGGGATCGACCCATTCGAGCAGCGTCTGGTCGGTCGTGATCCCCGTGAAGAGCTCGAACACGAAGAGGAATCCCGTCGCGAGCAGCGCCGAGACTGTGGCGTTCCCAGCGACGATGGCAGTGCCCTGGGCGATGTCTATCATGTCCCGAGACGTCATCAGTCCATAGGCCAGCAGCATCAAGCCACCGGCTGCGGCAATGATCGCGATCGCGACCCACGTCTCCGAACGCCGCCGCACCGCCCGTACGCTCATCGCGGCGGCGGCACCCGCAGCGATGATCAGGAGCACGGTTCCGTACGAGGCGAAGGGAGACAGAGTCCCCGTAATCGCTGCAAGCACCAATACCAGGAAGAGCGCCATGCGCGAGTCCCACAACACCGCGACTGGCAGCGCCACGAACGCGATGGGAAGCCACTCTGCCGCGATACCGCTCCGGTCAATCGCCACCGCCGCCGCGAAGTACGTCGAGACCAGCAGCGCGATGAAGAGTAGCCAGCGGAAGTTGGCGTACACCTCGGGGCGATTGAAGAACAGCAGCAGGCCGAACAGAGAGAAGAGCATCACGTTGAGCAAGCCTGCACCGATCACGGCGGCGGCAGACAATTGGGCCGTTTCACCACCGCCACGAGCCCGCTGCTCCACGGCGTATGCTTGCAGGCGCTCCAACGTCTCCGGCCCGATGGGATCCGCTTGGCGCACGATCGCCTGGCCCTCGAGCACGCGTTGCTTCACCGGGGGAACGGCCCGTGCGAGCGCATCCCGACGCGTCTCCGTCGCGAGCACATTGAGGACGTAGGTCGGCTGCATATGCCCGATCAGGATCATGCGGAAGAGGTCAGACTCGTCGGGCGTAGTGAGAGGCGGGAGAGCCAAAGCCGCCTGGTCATAAAAGTCTCGCGAGGTGGGGATGTCTTCGGACAACCTCGAGACCTCCCGGGTATCGCCTTCGCGGACATAGATCGTGCTCGTGGTGACTTCACCCATCACGGTGACATCGACGACGCCGTCCGCAAGAATCTCGCGGGTCGCCGCTACCGCGGAGGCACGGAACGCCTCACGCGACGCGCTGTCCTCGATGAAGTCGACTTGAGACGCGGTGGCAGTAATCCGACTTCCCTGTAGGATCGTTTGTACCCGCGTGCGGTCGTCGACCATGACGGCTGAGTCGAGCTGATCGAAGAAGCGTTCGAGCTTGGCCCTCATCGTGTCGGCAAATTCCGGGACGAAATTGAATGTCGGGGGCTCTCCCTCGCGCACCGAGTTTTGCTCCGCCTCGAGCTCGGCAAGGGTCTTCAGGACATCGAATGGGAACTCGGCGATGACGTCCTCGGGGGCAACGCTCCAGGCCTCGTAGGGCCGGACGTCCGGCCCTTGGGCCGGTGGGAAGGAGGAGGTGACGAGGCCGGCAAGTACAACGACCAGGAGGATACGCGCGCCGTGGTGGGGAATGCGCTCTCTCCACGAAGCACCGGGTTCTCCCGACAGCCTACGCAGCACGGAGTCGCCCCCGTTACGGTCGTTCTGGCGACTCACGACGGTTCGTCCTCCGCCTCCGACGCCCGCGCGTAGGCGTTGATGATGTCCTTCACGAGCCGGTGCCGGATGACGTCCTTGACGTCGAGGTACACGATCGAGATCCCGTCGATGTCCGACAGAATGCGCTCGACCTCCAAGAGACCGGAGTCGGTCGCGCGGGGAAGATCGATCTGCGTCTTGTCCCCGGTGATCACGACCTGGGAATTCAGCCCAAGGCGGGTCAAGAACATCATCATTTGCGCCGTCGTGGCGTTCTGAGCCTCGTCGAGAATGACGAAAGCGTCCGACAGCGTGCGGCCGCGCATATATGCCAGCGGAACGATCTCGATCGTCGACTCCTCCAGCGCCCGCCGCATCCGGTCGGGCGGCATCATGTCCTCGAGCGCGTCGTAGAGCGGACGAAGATACGGGTCGACCTTTTCCTGAAGGTCCCCGGGAAGAAAGCCCAGATTCTCCCCGGCTTCGACCGCCGGACGTACCAGGATGATCCGGCGCACACGCTTCTTGTAGAGCGCGTCGAGGCCGCACGCCACAGCGAGGTATGTCTTTCCGGTCCCGGCGGGACCGATACCGATGACGATGTCGTTGTTGGTGATCCTCTGCACGTACCGCCGCTGACCATCGGACTTCGGCACGATGACCCGCCGCGAGCCGGGGATCGCGATGCGTATTTCGTCTTCGGGGTGGACGATCCCTTCAGGGCCGAGCGCGTCGACGCCATCCGCGAAGCGGCCGATGTCCGGCACGTCGAACGGCGCGCGCAAGCGAGAAAGCTCGATCATGTGCTGCACGACCGGGGCCGCCCTCTCGACTGAAGCGAGGCTACCCGAGAGGATGAGATGATCGCCGCGCATCACGACCCGGATGCCAAAGAGCCGCGTGACTTCCTGCAGGTTGCGATCGATGACCCCGGTCAGCATGAGGGGGTCGGCCCCCTCCGCGTCGAGTCGATGCTCTACGATCGTATCGCCGTTGGGCAAATTCTCTCCTGGAAAGCCTCAGCCTTCTACTTCTTCTTCGTGATCGTGAGACCGAGCTCTTCTAGCTGCTCGTCACCGAGTGCCGTGGGCGCGCCCTCGAAGAGAGCTCGCGCCGCAGTGGTCTTCGGGAACGCGATCACGTCCCTGAGACTACGTGATCCAGTGAAGCGCTGCACGATTCGGTCGATTCCCAACGCGATGCCCCCGTGTGGCGGCGCACCCGCGGCCAACGCATTGAGCAGGAACCCGAACTTCTCATCGATCTCCTCGTCGCCGAGCCCCAGTGCCCGCAATATGCGCCGCTGGAGCTCCGGCTGGTGGATCCGGATGCTGCCGGACCCGAGCTCGGTTCCATTGTACACCAAATCATAAGCCGTTCCCCGCACCGCTGCCGGGTCCGTCTCGAGCAAGTCCAGGTCGTCGACGTGGGGCATCACGAACGGGTGGTGGCTCGCCGTCAACACCCCGTCCTCTTGATCGAAGACCGGGAAGTCGGTGACCCAAAGCCACGCGTGCTCTCTCTCGGGCTCGAGTTCGAGGACCGTGATGGCCGCCACGCGCGCCGCTGCCAACGCCGGCGATGTGATGTCATCGAAGCCCGCGGCGAGCAAAGCGAGGTCGCCGGCCTCCAAGCCCATAGCGACCGCGTGCTCCGGCCGCAAGAACTTCCCGAGCGGCCCCGAGGTACCCTCCTCGGTGCATTTTGCCCAAAGAAGACCGGGAGCTCCGGTCGCCTTCGCCTCGGCTTCGATCACCTCGATCTGCCTCCTGGACAGGCGAGCCCCACCCCTCAAGCAGATACCACGCACCCGGCCTCCGGCTGCGACCGCCGACCGGATGATGCCGAAGTCCAGAGAGGCCGTCGCCTCCGTCCAATCCACGATCTCGAGGCCGAAGCGCAGGTCGGGGCGGTCCGATCCGAACCGGTCCATCGCGTCCGCCCAAGTGAGGCGGGAGAACGGCAGCGACGCGTCGAGCCCGGCCACGTCCGAGAGGCGAGCCATGAGCCCCTCCATCAACACGAAAATGTCCTCCGGCTGCACGAAGGACGCCTCCACGTCGATCTGGGTAAACTCGGGCTGACGGTCCGCACGCAGATCCTCGTCGCGGAAGCACCGCGCGATTTGGAAGTACCGGTCAAAGCCTGCGATCATCAGAATTTGCTTGTAGATTTGCGGGCTCTGAGGAAGCGCGTAGAACTCGCCCTTGTGAACACGGCTCGGCACCAGGTAGTCGCGCGCGCCCTCCGGCGTCGCCTTGGTCAGGATGGGCGTCTCGATTTCGAGGAAGCCATGCCGGTCCATGTAGTTACGCGTCGCGAGGATGAGCTCGTGTCGGAGAATCAACACCTCCTGAAGCTCCCGACGCCGAAGGTCGAGAACGCGGTGCTGCAGGCGGAGTTCCTCGGCGGGCAGCTCGTCTTCCGGCGCTCGGTACACGGGGATGGCGGGTGTCTCGGCGTCCGAGAGGATCTCCAGGGTCACCGCCTTGATCTCGATCTCTCCCGTCTCGATGTCCTTGTTGCGGGCCCCCTCCGGCCGAAGCTCGACCGTCCCGACGACTCGAATCACGTCCTCGTGCCCGATGTCGCCTGCGATCTCCATGCTCGCTGCGTCAGTCCAGTCAGGACCGAAGGAGAGCTGCAGCAAGCCGCTGCGGTCGCGAAGGTCCACGAAGACCAGGCCACCAAGGTTTCGGCGGCGGTGGACCCAGCCCGCCAACTCCATCCGCTCCCCCGCATGCTCGGCCCGCAGACCGCCCACCATGCGCGAGCGCATCTGTGTTCGTTCGTTCTCTATGTCGGTCATCTCAGAATCGGTCTTCGGGTTCGACGGGGGGCAGGGCGCCTCGACACGGCCCAGAGTCCTCGCTCTGGGCGAATGTGCGCGCGCGCGTAATGCCTGAGGACCATGGAGGGCGTCGTGAACGAGCCTGTCGCTCACCACGTTATTTGCCTCGCCTTCAGCGGGTTCCGGCCGGCGGCTAAGTTAAGCAATGCCTCCCACGCAAGCCATCGATCTGCTCTCGTTGACGCCGGACGAGCTGGGCCGGGCGCTGGCAGAGCACTTCGAGGCGAGGGCGCAGCCCCCCTATCGGTCCGCACAGGTCAAGCGGTGGATCTACGAGGGACTTGCGCCGTCGATCGAAGAGATGACGGACTTGCCATTCCGCGAACGGGAAGCGCTGCGTGAGCGCTTCGCACTGGTCGAGGCTGAGTCGGCGCAGGTCGCACTGAGCGAAGACGGCACCGTCAAACATCTCTGGCGGCTCGCCGACGGCGAGTTGATCGAATCGGTGCTGATCCCGACGAAGAAGCGGATGACCCTGTGCATCTCTTCTCAAGTCGGGTGCGCACTCGCGTGCACGTTCTGCGCGACCGGATGGGGTGGCTTCAACAGACAGCTCACAGCCGGCGAAATCGTCTCCCAGTACCGCGCCTCCCGCCGGTGGGCCGAACAGAACGGGCGCGGCACCATCACGAACATCGTCTACATGGGCATGGGAGAGCCGTTCGCCAACCGGAAGTCCGTGCATGCGTCGCTCACCATCCTGAACCAGGGGTACGGAGTCGGTGCACGGCGGATCACGGTGTCGACCGTCGGCGTGGTGCCCGGAATCCTCGAGCTCGCAGAACGGCCAGAGCAGTTCCGGCTCGCGCTCTCGCTGCACGCACCGGAGACCGAGCTCCGCGGCTCGTTGATCCCGTTGGAGAAGAGACACCCCTTGCCCGAGTTGCTGGAGGCGCTCGGGAAGTTCAACGATAGTGGCGGCAAGAGGATCACTTTCGAGTACACGATGATCCGGGGAATCAACGACGACATGGCGTTAGCCCCCAAGCTCGCCGAGATCGCGAGCCAAGTCCGCGCCTTCGTCAATCTCATCCCCTTCAATCCGATTCCCTATCAGGACTGGCGTCCGTCCCCACCGGAGCGAATCAGAGACTTCGCCGCTGTCTTGGAAGCGGCCGGTGTATCCGCTGCGGTGCGTGAGACGCGGGGACGCGACATCGACGCCGCGTGCGGCCAACTCCGCGCCCACACACTCGTGCAGCTCGAACAGGGACGCGGGTAGAGCGAGCAGCCCGTCTCGCGAGACTACCTGATGCCGCGACCGATTCGGCTGCCGCGGATCTCGCGGAGCCACGGGAAAGGCCGGTACGACTCCTTGTTGTATGAGAAGTACGTAAAGACCGCCCGACCCTCCAGGCGCCAACCCTCGAGAAGGCCCCAGTAACGGGAGTCGAGGCTCGTCTCCCGGTTGTCCCCCATCATGAAGTATCGATCCTCGGGGATCACGAGCGGACCCCAAGTGTCCCGTGTAGGCGCATACGTCTGCGGATCGGTGCCGGGTAAGAGGAACTCCCTTTGCCACTCCATCCACGGGTGCGTTTCGTCACCGACGTCGCTGTGCCTTAGGTACGGTTCGTCGAGGGCCTCATCATTCACGTACAGCACGCGATTCCTCATGCGTAGCGTATCGCCAGGCATGCCGACGAGACGCTTTACGAGCTTCAGCGTCTCTTCGTGCGGCGGATCGAAGACGAGCACGTCTCCTCGCTTGGGCGTCGAGTAGCCGGGAATCCGCACGTTCGTAAACGGGATATACGACCCGATGGAGGCGCGATTCACCAGCAACATGTCGCCGACGAGCAGCGTCTCCTCCATCGAACCCGACGTGATCACGAACGTCTGCACGAGGAACGAGCGAAGGAAGACAAAGAGCAGCGCGGCGATGACGAACGACTTCGCCCACTCGACCGCCTTGTTGTGCGGCTGCGCGTCCTTCTTCGACTTTCCGGCTTCCGCGTCGCTACTCCGACCCGTCGCCCTCGCCCTGCCCTTGCTGTTCGCCATCTATCCCGTGGAGTCGTGAGTCGTCGTCTATCGCCTGAACCAACCGCGCGGATCCCACCATGCCGGCTGCTCGCGGCCATCCGCCTCGGGCAGCTCCGGGCGACGCCATTCACTTCCCAGCAGTACGGACACATCCACGTAGAGATTCGAGTCTGGTTGGCTCCGCACGTTATTGATTCCGAGTACATCCGCAACGGCCCTCGCCGTTTCGTCCCGCCCGACGCGGTCCAAGACAACCGAGGTATCGGCGTCGAAGTCCCCAGCGTTTCCATAGTCCACGACGTCGAACCCGGAGTCGCGTAAGTATTCAGTCGCGTCCCGCGCCAAGCCGGCGATCCCGCCTGCGTTCAGGACCTCGACGCGGACGCGGGTGGTCGGCATCGGGCCTCGCTGCGCATCGTTGACCACCGGGGAGGGGGCGACGCCGGATCCAACGACAAAGACACCGACACCAATTGCGACTGCGGCGAGCACCAGACTCCAAGCGATTCGGGAGCGAGAGCTGGCCATCACTCTGTCACCAGCGCGTTCCAGAATCCGACCGTATCCGGAAGCAGATCGAGCCCGCGATCCACGACGTGACGGACTCGCGCGCCCACGATGTCCCGGGTGACAGCGTCGAGCTCCGCAGGCATTCGTGCCCGGAGTCCTGCCCTCCACTCCGGAATGAAAGTTCGCCCCGGATCCAGAAAGTCCGCCGCATACAAGGCACGACCCAGCATGCCGAGCGATGCGTGGCCCACGGTGTGATACGTCAGCGCAATGAGCAGCTCTCCGTCGAGCACGCCATGCACCCGCAGCCGTTCGGCTACAGCGGGCCCATGCAGAATCGGCCCAGGAAGCGAAGATTGGTTAGGGGGCACCTTCGGACGCAGGACGTCAGGCGCGACCTCGCGAAGGGCGTCATGCAGGAATCCGGCCGCACGCCACCGGTACCGGTCCCAGTCGGAGAGTCCGAGTGCGTCGGCCCAGGCACCCAGCAGTTCGGAAACGCGCACCATGTGTGCGCGTCGGCTGGGGCCCACTGCTGCCCACTCGGGCAACGTGCCTTCGGCTGCGGCCTCGATGAGGGGGTGTCGACCGTTGTTCACGGCTAAACATGGTCCCTAGCAGCCCGTGGTAGAAGTACAATGGGCCGCCTCATCGAGTTGACCCGGTTAGCTTTCGGCATGTCGATGCGATGGGACGCACTGCTTGTGCGGCACACGGCGCGCGAGCTCGACGAGCGCCTCGCACGCGCGCGGCTTTCGGCGATCCGTTTGGACGGAGTGCAGCGAGACGTCGTGCTGTTCTTCCGCGATTCGACGCTCCTGTGGCGACTCCACCCTACGCGCGGGTACCTCCAGACCTTCGCCGCGTCCGAGCCTGGGCCGGGCGCCATCAAGCTGCCGACGCGAGTTCGTAGGGTCTACGCGCCCCCGGATGAACGACTCCTCGTCTTCGAATTGATGCCGGTGCGTGGTCGCCGAAGGTCTCGGGACCTGATGATCGAGCTCCTCGGGAACCAATGGAATTGCATCGTGACGGAGGGCGAAGAACAAGTGATCCGGCACGTGCTACACACGCGCGTCGGGAAGCGAACCCTGCGCGTCGGACAGCCCTACGCCCTTCCCGCGCCCTCGGCTAGACGCGGTACCGATGGAGCCATCACGGTCGAGGAGTGGCGAGCGCTCACTTCGGGGCTCGACGATAAGGAGCGTCGCAAGCGCCTCATCTCCAACGTTGCGTGGACATCTCCGGTGAACGCGGCCGCTCTTCTCGACGAATCACTGGAGAATGGCGGTCAGGCGCTCTGGGAGCGGTGGGCGTCCGGGAAGGCCGACCCGGAACCCGTACTGCTCCGGTCGCCTCGAGGACTCCAGCCATACCCTTTCAGGCTGCCACATGAGGACGCGGAGCCGGTGGACTCGCTCATCGAAGCGCTCGAGCGCATGGCCGACCACGACGGTGCCGACGGCTCGCGAGCCGTCTTCCTCGATCCACCGCTGCTTCGCCGCCTCGAGCGCGCGATCGAGCAGGCGGAGCGTCGAGTGACTCGATTGATCGCTGAGCTGGACGGTCTGCCGGACGAGCATGGGCTGCGCGCGATCGGTGACCTCATCCTCGCCCGGTTCTCCGAGATTCCTAGCGGCGTCGCCGGCGTAAGGCTCGAAGACTTCGAGGGGAAAAGTGTCGTGGTAGAGCTCGATCCTGCTCTAGCCACGCACGCCAACGCGAGTGGTTATTACGATCGCGCCGGCAGGGCTACCCGCGCTCGGGAACGGCTGCCGTCTCTCATCGCCCAGGCTGAGTCCGGGCTCACGACCTTGCGTTCGCTCGTCGAGCGGGCCGGTTCGGGAAACGTATCGGCGGGCGAGATCGAGGCGGCCATACCGGATGACGTTCTGACGGTGGGAAAGGGGGGGAGGAAACAGCTACCGCCGTACCGCCGCTTCCGCAGCTCGGGCGGCATCGAGATCCGAGTGGGGCGTGGCGCACGCCACAACGACGATCTCACGTTCCATCACTCCGCGCCGACCGACGTGTGGCTGCACGCCCGCCACACGGCGGGAGCCCACGTCATTCTGAGGTGGAACGGACCCGGCAACCCCCCCGCGCGTGACCTAGAGGAGGCGGCGATGCTGGCGGTTCTGCACTCGAAGGCCCGTACGTCGGGCAGTGCACCAGTCGACTGGACGCTCCGCAAGTACGTCCGGAAGCCGCGTGGGGCGGCACCGGGCTCGGTCGTGCCCGATCGCGTACGGACCGTGTTCGTCGAGCCGGACGAGCGCGCGCTTGAAACGCTCGTCGATAGCGATTACTAGTGGCGCACGGCGTCCATGCCAGACCGGAGGGACGACAGAAAGCTGGCAGCGGAATCGATCCCCCCGTCCTCGAGCACTTGGATCAATGCGCTTCCCACGACGACCCCGTCGGCAACCGCGGCAACCTCGCCGGCCTGCTCCGGAGTGGAGATCCCGAACCCGACGGCAACCGGTAGGGAGACCGCCTCTCGAACTCGGCCGACCTCGTCACGGATTGCATCCCTCAACTCAGACCTCGCTCCCGTGACGCCCGTCCGGGAGATGTAATACAGGAAGCCCGAACCACCCGCAGCAATCTCGGGGACTCGATCCGGCGCAGTGGTCGGTGCGACGAGTCGGATCAGGTCGAGCGGTGACGTGGAGATTCTCTCTTCCAGGCCAGGATCCGCCCCGGCCGGCAGGTCGGTCAGGAGAAGGCCGTTCGCGCCAGCCTCGACGGCATCCGCCAGGAAGGCATCGACTCCGTATCGGAGCACCGGATTCAGGTACGTGAAGAGCACGACCGGCGTCTCGTTCCGCGAGCGGAACGCGCGCAGGTCGGCGAGCACGGAGCGTACGGTCGTTCCGCTCTCCAGAGACACGAACGAGGAACGCTGAATGGTTGGGCCATCGGCGAGCGGGTCCGAGAACGGGATGCCCAACTCCAGCACGTCTCCCCCGGCTGATGCCAGTGCCTCCAAGAGCGGCACGGTCGAATCGAGAGCAGGATATCCGGCGGTGACGTACGGCACGAGCGCGGCTCGACCCTCCGAGCGGCAAGCCTCGAACGTTCTAGAGATCAAGCCAGTAGGTAGTCGCTGACGCGGATCCCGTACCTCTGTGGATCTGCGGTCCGGATGATTTTCCGGATTTGACCTGCAGGCGGATCAGCGTCGGCCAGATCGACTGTGAGAGGTTGCACAAGGGGCACACCCTTCCTGTCCGAGATCACCCGAACCGTCGGCCGATGCAGCAGGTTCAGATCTGGATTGACCTTCGCCACGACTCCGAGCTCGCGCGTATCCAGGATGACGAGGCTCCCGACCGGGTATACCCCCGTCGCGGTGATCAGCACTTTCACGAGCAGGATATCCTGGCCACGCTTCGTGTTGTCGCGCATGTCCTTGAGTACGGCGTCCGGCGACCACGGCTTGTATTGGTAGCTGCGCACTGAGGTGCCAGCGTCAAAGGCGTCGGCGACCGCAACGATCCTCGAGAAGAGCGTGGGTTCGCGAGGACGCTTGTTCGACGGATAGCCCGTGAGATCGATCTTCATGTGATGCTCATACGCCATGAGCATCTGTCGGTAGGGTGTGTCCGCGAAGCCGTGCATGCTGAACAGGATCAGCAGCCCCTCCGTAGTGTGCTCCTTTATCTGCGCCCATTCGTCATCCGTAAGGCCGCCCGCCTTGTTGATGACGTCGAGGTCGACGCGTTGCTTCCCGATGTCGTGGAAGAGCGCCCCGAGCCCGAGCTCGTAGAGCTGGAGCTTATCCAGCGCAAGCCGCTGCCCGATGATCACGCTGAAGATGCAGACGTTCACGCAGTGGGTGAACGTGTATTCGTCGAAGTCCCGCAGCGTCGTCATCGTCACCATCGACGACTCGTTCGAGATCACTTGATCGACAATGCCCTGTACCGCGCGCTTCACCTTGCGGACGTTCACAGCCTTACCGATGCGCGTGTCCCCGAGCGCGTCCTTCGCAACCTGGACCGACTGCGCGTAGGTACGCTTCGCCGCGGTGATCGCGTCCTCATCGTCTTCGGGCTCGTCGCCCTCCTTCTCTGGGCGGAGCTCGATGTGCTGGGTCGGCGTTCGCTCGAAGTGCCGGCTGAAGGCCTCGAAGGGATCGTCCGCATCGGGACTCTGGAGCAGCATGGAGATGAAGGGGGCCCACTCACTACGCTCGATGCCGTGGTGCACCTCGACGGTCCCAATGCCGTGATCCTGTAGCGCGCGAGCAAAGGAACCGAACGTCGAGAAGTTCGTGAGGTCCAGGCGTACCCGAGTCTCGTTCAAGAAGAAGAAGTCTCCTACCACGCGCACCTCGGCGGTGCCGTCGTTCTGCACGACCCGCTCGATCAGCCCATGAAGCTCGGTCAGCGCGGTCTGCACGGTCTCGTTTTCGACTGGATAAAGCTTCAGCGCGCTCAGCGCACTGTAGAACGCCGCCAGGATCCTGCGCCCCTCTTGCTGGTAGTTGATCTCAGCCATTACTCGGCGCCCTCGCCCCGCATGGCGCGACCGACGTTGCTGCGCACGACCGCGTCGTCATCATGGCTCGAGTGACCGAGTGCGTCTCGCGCGGCCTGACTTCCGACCTTGCCAAGCCCGAGCGCGGCGGCGGCTCGGATTTCGGACGGCTCGCGTTTGCCCAGAAATCGCTTGCGGTTGAGCAGACGGCCGAGCAGATCGACGCCGTCGTCGTCTGCGAGCACGCCGAACGCCTCGAAGAACGCGACCTTTTCGGAGATGTCCGCGATGCGAATCTCCTTGCTCTCGAGGATTTCGGCGAGCACCCTGGCCGCTGGTCGGTGTTCGAGTTCGCCGAGTGCTCTCACGGCGGCGATTCGGATGTCCCGTTCCGGATCGTCAAGCATCTGCTCGAGCGCGTCCGCGGCGATCGACGCCTTGAGAGAGGTCACGGCCTCGATAGCCGCGAAACGCACAGCGGGGTCGGCGTGCGCCAATACGCCGACGAGCGCCGGCCCGGCTTCGGCGATCTGCATCTCGCTCGCGAGCCGCACCGCGCCTGCGGCGAGGACGGCGTCGTCCTCCTCCATCAGCTTCACGACCGCACCGCGGTTGAGGTCCGCCATCCCCTGCACGGCGTGCCGCAGAACCGCCTGTAATTCCTTGTGGTCCACACTCTCCGAGGAGCGCAGCAACGGCGCTAGAGCCTCCGCTCCCAGGAAGTGCACGAAGGCACCGAACTGGGTCGCCGAGGCCCTGATCGTGCCATCGGAAAGCGCCTGGATGAGCTCGGTGATCCCCTCCGGAGTACTGATCTCATGGACAATCTCACGACACTCGGCCAACCGCTGCTCGTCGAGCCTTCCCTCCTGGTCTTCGAGCGCGCGTAGCTCCTGAAGCACCTGCGTAGCAGCCGCGATCTGCCCGCGACTGAGGAAGCTCGGCAGAAGAGCCTTGAGGATGCCCAGGATCTCACTCTGGCGCTCGCGGTTCTCTGGCTCCTCCAAGCGATCTAGGAGCGCCGCGAGCACGTCGCTGCTCAGGTCCCTCTCCATCTCCTTCTTGAGTTCCGCGGCTAGGACCTTCATCTCCTCGGGATCGAGGGCGTACAGGGTTGGATTGAAGTCGTCCTGGGAAACCGTCTGCGGCCCTTGTTCTTGCTCGGCGCCTGCCTGGCCTGATTCGGGGGGACCCTGCTCTTCCTCGTCGGCGGTAGCCGCCAACGCCGCTTGCATTTCCGCCGGGCTGTTGCCCGGTCCGGCCTCGGGTAGCGAAACGCCTTCGGCGAGCAAGTCGACGTATTGGTACAGGAAGAACTGGAGGTCGGCCTCCCAAAGAACCGTCAGCAGGTCGTCGCCTTCCGGCACGAGCTTCCGCGCCTTCTGCAACACGCCCAGAAAGCTCACGAGCTCCTCTTCTTCCACACCCGGAAGGAAAGTGACCTCCCTCACGCTGTCTTTGAAGAAGAGGAAAGCGAGCGAGTCGTTCCGGTTCTCGGTGTGATATACCGGAGTCTCACCGAGCAGAAAGTGCTCCTCGGTGACCCTCAGGACGAGCCGGTCGGTCAGCGCCCAGAGTGTCCGGAAGTCCCCGCGCAAGGAATCGACGAAACGCTGCCGGACTGGGTTGTTCTCGTCGTATAGCTGGTACGCGCGGAAGGCCTTCCCCAGTGTGGTGAAGAGGGTCTTGACCTCCCCGACGGGTAGGTCTTCATCCCACCCTGGGTCAGCGGGAAGCCCTCCCTTGCCGGTCACGACCTCCGTCAAACCCGCACCTACAGCAGCAAGTCACCGCGTCCTTCGACGCGGGCGACGTGAGCGACGTCCTTGTCACCGCGACCCGAGAGGCAGACCAACAGAGGGCCGCCGTCCCGGTACGAGGCCCCTTCACGGAGCACGTATGCGATGGCGTGAGCAGACTCCAACGCGGGGATGATTCCCTCCAGTTGCGAGAGCCGACGAAAGGCCTCTAGCGCCTCATGATCCGTGACGGACGTGTACGTCGCGCGGCCTTGTTCCTTCAAGTACGAGTGCTCAGGCCCAACACCCGGATAGTCGAGCCCCGCCGACACGGAGTGGGCAGGGGCCACCTGTCCGTCCGAATTTTGCAGAAGATAGCTCAGCGAGCCGTGCAGAACACCCGGCCTTCCCGCGCTGAGCGACGCCGAGTGCCTGCCGGTCTCGATGCCCGCCCCAGCCGCTTCCACGCCGACCAGGCGAACACCATCCTCCTCCAGGAACGCTGAGAACATACCCATCGCGTTCGACCCTCCGCCAACGCAGGCGACTACGACATCGGGAAGTCGTCCCTCCGCCTCGAGAAGCTGGCTGCGTGCCTCACGACCGATCACGCACTGGAAGTCGCGGACCATGCGTGGAAACGGATCCGGCCCCACGACCGACCCGATGATGTAGTGCGTGTCTTCGACGTTCGTGACCCAGTCCCGGATCGCCTCGTTCGTCGCGTCCTTCAGCGTCCGCGTACCCGACGAGACGGGACGGACTTCGGCGCCCAGCAGTTCCATTCGATAGACGTTGAGGGCCTGCCGCTCGATGTCCTCCTCACCCATGTATACGACGCACTCGATGTCGAAGAGCGCGCAGGCGGTCGCGGTCGCGACCCCGTGTTGTCCCGCGCCGGTCTCAGCGATGATCCGGTGCTTCCCCATGCGCCGCGCCAACAGCACCTGCCCGATCGTATTGTTGATCTTGTGCGCACCGGTGTGGTTGAGATCCTCACGCTTGAGGTAGACGGCGGAGTGACCGATTTCTGCGCCGAGGCGCTCGGCCTTGTAGAGCGGGGTGGGCCGCCCCACGAACGTGGTCAGCAAGTGCTCCAGATCGCGTGCGAACCCGGGGTCGCGCCCGGCTTCCTCGTAGGCCACGACAAGTTCGTCCAGCGCGCGAATTAGAGTCTCGGGGACATATCGCCCACCGAATTCCCCGAAACGCCCCGTCAGGGAGGGAGTCGGGGTGCTCAACCTGTGGCCTCTTGCTTGGACAGGCGGACCGCGTCCAGGCTCGGCCCCGACCGAGCGGCCGAGATGAACGCCCGCACCAGGTCCGGATCCTTCTCCCCGACCTTGGACTCGACACCGGAGGAGACGTCGACCACGTCGGGTCGGAAGCGTGCCACGGCGGCCGCGACGGTGGCAGGGCCCAGTCCACCCGCCAGTATCAGATGCTGTGCGTCGGACAGATGCTCGTGGACCCGCTCTGGGTCGAGCTCGAGGCGGACGCCACCGCCGCCCACGACCCCTGCCTTCCACCCCTCGAGCAGGAGCCCGTCGGCGAGCCCACGATACTTGTCGAGCGCGGTGACGACATCGTCGACGGTGCGCACGCGGACCCCCTTCCACAGAGACCAACTTCCTCGTCGGGCCAGCGCTTCCAAGACGTCCGGAGGCTCGTGACCATGCAGCTGGATCACCTGTGCACGGAGTGCCTCGGCCTTCCTTTCTGCTTCGTCCGCGGACTCATCGACCAAGACGGCTACCGGTCGCGCGCGCACCTCCTCCACCAGCGCGCGTGCTCCTTGCAGATCGACGCTCCGCGGGAAGCCCGAGGTCAAGACGACGCCCAGAAAGTCGGCTCCGTGGTCGTCCGCCATGACGACGTCCTCACGGCGCCGGAGGCCGCAGATCTTCACAAGAGGGGTCTCACGCATGCACACGCTCCACACGTGCGACCCGGGACAACTCCGCGGCCGCGGCTCCGGGATCTGTGGCCCTGAGCAAGGTCTCCCCCACCAAAACCGCATCGACGCCGCCCTGCCCCAGACGCGACACGTCCGCGGCATCGCGAATACCGCTCTCGGACACCACGACGGCATCGTCCGAGATCTGCTCCAGCAGTCTCAGCGTCACGTCGAGATCGGTCGTGAACGTCGCCAGGTCTCGATTGTTGATCCCAATGACTTTCGCGCCCGCCTCCAGGGCGCGGTCGAGGTCGTACGCATCGTGTGTCTCGACGAGCGCGTGCATGCCGAGCGCCTCGACGTGCCTCAGCAGCCCGCGCAGCGAGTCGTCGGACAGGATCCTCACGATCAGCAGGACCGCGTCGGCACCAACCCCCCGGGCCTCGAGCACGTGTAGAGCATCGAGCGTGAAGTCCTTACGCAGAATGGGGATCGCCGTAGCGCCACGGATCTCGACGAGATCCCGGTTCGAGCCCCCGAAGTACGGCTCGTCCGTAAGAACGCTGAGCGCGGCGGCCCCCGACATCTCGTACGATCGCGTGAGTTCTGCGGGCTCGAGGTCTGGGCGGATGGGCCCCGCACCGGGAGACCGCCGCTTGCACTCGGCGATCAGAGAGACCCTCGCAGGATCCGAGATGGCCGCTCGGAAGTCCCGCACCGGGGGCGCGTGCTCGAGAGCTGCTTCGAGGTCGGACGCCCGGTTGTGGAGGGCCCCGAGCTCCGCGCGCTTGGTACGCACGATTTCCGCGAGAATCCCAGGAAGCGCGGCAGGATCTTGCGTTTCGGGCAACGTTCGGGTATCCTTGTTTCGGTTCTTGTTCGGGTTCACCTGGCAATGGAGGGCACGGGAATGCCCCTGACCAAGCGACAAAAGGAAATCCTCGACTACATCGGCGAATTCATCGCCAATCACGGCTATGCCCCGAGCTTCGAGGAGATCGCGAAGTCCTTCGGGTACGCATCGCTCGCAACGGTCCACGAGCATCTGAGCAATCTGGAGCGCAAAGGCTACATAAGAAAGTCCTACAATGAGAGCCGGTCCATCGAGCTCGTGAGACCGGGTCAGGGCGAGCCCTCGATCGAACTACCGTTGCTCGGCGCGGTCGCGGCGGGCCTGCCCATCGAGGCCATCCAGGACACCGAGACGCTCGCCGTTCCCCCGGACATGGTGCGCCGGCATAAGGACAACTACGTGCTGCGTGTCGAGGGAAACTCGATGATCGAGGAGCAGATCCGGGACGGCGACTACATCGTCGTGCAGGCGCAGGAGTCGGCAGAGGACGGGCAGATGGTCGTTGCGCTCGTATCCGGCGAAGCGGCCACCGTGAAGAAGCTCTATCGGGAGCCCGGCGGACGGATTCGGTTGCAGCCTGCGAACCCCGCCATGGCGCCCATCCTAGTCGATGCTGCCGACGTGCGGGTGCAAGGTGTGGTCGTGGGCGTCATCCGAAAGTATTGACCAAACACTAGGATTAGGGGGTGCGGCACGCCGCCCCGCTCCTCCACTTTCCTACGCATCATTTTCATTCGGCTTGCGTGGCGTTCCTCAGTCGCTCGAGGGCCTCGGCTGCGCGCCCGTCGTCGATGCTCGATTCGGCCAGACGGACCCCCGCTTCAAGGGATTCGACTGCACCACCCACGAAGATAGCCCCTGCCGCGTTCAGCAGGACCGCGGTTCTGGCCCCGCCCTGCTCACCGCCCAGAACTCGCTCGATCACTACCGCGTTCTCCGACGGTTCTCCGCCCGCGAGCGAGGCGAGGTCGGCCCTCTCGAGCCCGAGCGCCTCGGGCGTGACCTCGAAACGAGTGAGGCCGGACTCGGTGAGCTCGGCGACGCTCGTTACGCCGGAGGGGCTGATCTCGTCCATGCCGGGCTCTCCATGTACTATGAGCGCTCGAATGTGGCCGAGTTCCTGGAGAGAGCCTGCGACGAGATCGATCAGCTCCGGGTCTGCGACGCCGATGACCTGGCGCTGGGCGCCCGCAGGGTTCGTGAGCGGACCGAGGATGTTCATGACCGTGGTGATGCCGAGCCCGCGTCGAACCGGCCCGACGTGGCGCATCGCCGGGTGCAGCAGGGGAGCAAACATGAACACGATACCCACCTCGGCGAGTATTTCGCCCATGCGGTCCGGGGTGAGGTCGATGGCGACCCCCAGCGCCTCGAGCACGTCCGCACTGCCGCTTCGTGAGGTGAACGAGCGGTTCCCGTGCTTGGCGATCGGTACGCCCGCACCTGCCGCGACGAGCGCAGCCGCGGTGGAGATGTTGAACGTCGTGACCTCTCCGCCTCCCGTGCCAGCCGTGTCCACGAGCCTCGAGGGATCGGACGACGTCACGGGCAGCATGGCCTTCCTCAGCGCACGCACCCCCCCCGCGACCTCGCTGGGTTGTGCCCCTTTGACCCGGAGAGCTACGAGCAAGCCCGCCATTTCCACCTCGGAGGCCGAGCCGGCCATGAAGCGATCGAACGCGGCCTCAGCTTCCTCGGCGCTCAGGTGAACACCCTCCACGACCTTGGCGATGAGTCCCTTCAAGTCCATGTCGTCGTGCTGCTCGGACACGCGCACACTCCAGCTGCTAGGGGCCTCTGAACGAGGCAGAAATCCTAAGCTCCGTACGGTTTTTCTGCCAATCGGCGCCCCCCCGGCGTCGCTTGACATCCGCCCCAGTGAATCTACCTTTTCGCCGTGGAAGCCCCCGAGACGTCCCGATTACAGCTCACCGTCCACTACGACGGCTCAGCGTTCCATGGATGGCAGTACCAGCCGGAGCAGCGAACCGTCCAGGGTGACCTGCAGGCAGCTCTCACCCAGCTCGCGGATTCTCCCCGCACGGTCATCGGTTCGGGCCGCACCGACACGGGTGTGCACGCCACGGGACAAGTCGCGTCGGTCGATATGCCAGCACGGTGGACTCCGGCGAAGCTTCTGAAGGCGTTGAACGCGACATTACCGCAAGAGATCTGGATCGAGTCGGTGCGCCGAGCTGCGCCCGACTTTCATCCCCGGTACGACGCGATCGCCAGGACATACACCTATCGTGTGGGCGTCGATGACCAGGCCCGGTCTCCCTTCCAACGTAGACAGTGCTGGCCGCTGTGCGAGACGCTCGACACCGAGTTGTTGACCGCTTCAGCCGCGGACGTCCTCGGGGAGCACTCGTTCGAGGCGTTCACCAAATCGGGCCGGCCCGAGCAGCGTGGGTACCAGTGCGACGTGGCGGAGGCCGCATGGGCCGACTGGGAGCTGGGCATTCGCTTCGACATCACGGCGGACCGCTACCTGCACCACATGGTGCGGTACCTCGTCGGCACCATGATCGACATCGCGCGGCACCGCCGACCGACCGCGGACATCGCCGCACTGCTCTCCGGCCACGGCAAGCTCACCACCTCGCCACCCGCACCGCCCGAAGGGCTCTTCCTCGCCCGGGTGGAGTACCCGGAGAGCGCCCTGCTGGCGGACGAGCCACCGGCATCACCTTCACGGAGCACCGCCACCGCATGAAGATCTTCCTCGACACCGCCGACCTCGTCGAGATCCGACGCGCCGCTGACGCCGGCCTCGTCGACGGTATTACAACCAACCCGTCGCTCATCTCGAAGGTCGCGGGCGACCGAGATCCGAAGGAGATCTACCTCGAGATCTGCGAGATCGTGGACGGTCCGATCAGTCTCGAAGTCGTGGGCGTCGACAGGGACACCATGGTCGCGGAAGGACGGAAGTTGGCCGCCATCCATGAGAACGCGGTGGTGAAGGTGCCGCTCACCGAAGACGGGCTGAAGGCGTGCCGCGATCTTCGCGCGGAAGGGTTTCACACCAACGTGACGCTTTGTTTTTCCGTTTCGCAGGCTCTGTTGGCCGCCAAGGCAGGCGCGACGTACGTGTCTCCGTTCGTTGGCCGGATCGATGACATCTCGGGTGAAGGGATGGACGTCATCCATCAGATCCGTCAGGTGTACGACAACTACGGGTACGAGACGCAGATCCTCGTCGCCTCGATTCGCCACCCTGTGCATGTGGTGGAGGCGATGATGCTCGGGGCGGACTGTTGCACGATGCCGCCTAAGGTCCTGTGGCAGCTCAGCAAGCACCCGCTGACCGACCGCGGGCTCGAAGGATTCTTGACGGATTGGAACAAGTTAGACGCGGAAATCTGAGCGTCGTGGGCCTAGCAGGGTGATCGGAAAGGGGGGCGGGCCGCGCGACCCACGCCTGACGGCGCGGGTGCCCCGCGCTTGCGCGCGTTCAGGCAAGGAACGACGAGGAGTCGTAGCCGAGCGGGCACCGCCGCCGAAGGCGGTGGTCCGACGAGGAGAGACGATGGATCAACCGCGCGGGCACCGACGCGAAAGCGTTGGTCGCCATGTGCCCAACACCATGGCTGAAAGGACACGGAAGTATGTGGGTTGCGGTGGCACGGCCCCATCTCCGTCGTTGGAGCTCCTCGAAGTAGCTACGGCTACGCCTTCGTCGCACCGCGACCCGCGCAATGCGCGGGTGCCCTCTGGGGCCGTGGCACTCGGGGACCCGTGCGACAGCACGGGTGGCGGCCCGCCCCCCTTTCCGATCACCCTTCTAGCATGACAGATAGAAGACGCGTCGCCGCAATCGGCCTCCTGGCCGCTCTGATCTGCGCTCCAGCGTGCGGACAGGAGTCGGCTGAGGTCGCGTCCACCGCAGGGCTGAGCGAGGAGCCAACCGTTTCCGCGGGCATCGCTCCGGCGAAAGACGCGTCAGTCGGAACCGCACCGGCTGAGACGGAGCGTTCTCGCGGGGTACCCGGCGAGTTGGACCAGAGCCGGACAACGGCGATCGTGCGGGCCGCGAACCGAGTCGCCCCGGCCGTTGTGAGTATCAGCGTGATCCGAACCGAGCGCATTCGGGCCCGGACCCGGTACGAGAGCTTCTTCATGCCTCCAGGCGGACTGCGGCGCAGCGCGGGCTTCGGCTCGGGCGTGATCGTCCGCAGCGACGGGATCATCCTCACGAACGACCACGTGATCACCGGTGCGGACCAGATCCGGGTCACCTTGCCGGATGGGCGCGACTATGACGCCACGGTGGTGGGTACCGACCCGGTCGCCGACATCGCCGTGCTTCGCGTCGAGGGCGAGGGCCTGCCCTTCGCGCCTATCGGAACCGTCGAGGGGCTCATGATCGGGGAATGGGCTCTTGCGATCGGGAATCCTCTCGGAAACTACGCCTCCGATACCAAGCCGACCGTGACAGCCGGAGTGATCTCCGCAGTGAACCGCAACATCATCCCCTCCTCGGACGACGGCAGCTTTTACTTCGGAATGATCCAGACAGACGCCTCGATCAACCCTGGCAATTCGGGCGGCCCGCTCGTGAACGCCGCGGGCGAGGTGATCGGCATCAACGCATCGATCATTTCGCGCAGCGGTGGAAGCGAAGGACTCGGGTTTGCGATCCCAATCGACCGCGCGATGCGCATCGCAGATGATCTCCTGCGCACTGGGCAGGTGATCCGTGCCTGGGTGGGCATCGACGTCGAGCCGCTTGAAGCCGACCAGTGGGGACGCACACACGGGGTTCGAATCTCGCGGGTCGCCGACGGGTCGCCGGGAGACGTCGCGGGGCTCGAGCCTGGGGACCAGCTGCTCTCCGCAAACGGTCGTGCGCTCACGGGGCCGCTGGACTTCGAGGGCGTGCTACTCGATCTCAGGGCAGGCGAGCGCCTCACACTAGATGTCGAGGGCCAGAACCGGCCCGTCACCCTGGAGACGACGTCGTATCCGTCCGTGACAGCCGAGCGCGTGACCGTGCTGCGCGACATCCAGCTCATTTCGGTGACACCACAGGTCCAGGCAGAGCGAGACCTCGTGAGCGAGTCGGGCGCGCTCGTAACCGACATCTCGGATCGCTTGTCCGAACAGTTGGGGCTCCGTCGGGACGACGTAATCCTGCAGATCAACCGGATCCGCGTCCGGACCGCGGACGAGACCGCGCAGGCCTTCGCGGCGGTACGCGGGACCGGTCGCGTCGCGCTCATTTTCGAGCGCGACGGCGGCCGGTACGTGCGCGAGTTTTACTGGAGACGGTGAGCGTGACTCAGTACGACCGCTACTGCCACCCTCTCTCGGAGCGATACGCATCCAGCGAGATGCAGCAGATCTTCTCGCCGAAGAAACGTTTCGGCACCTGGCGCCGTCTCTGGCTGGCGCTCGCCGAGTCGGAGGCCGAGCTCGGCATCGACATCTCGGACACGGCGCTCGAGCAGATGCGCGCCGCGCTGGACACGCTCGACTTCGAGCGGGCAGCCGAGTACGAACGGCGGTTCCGCCACGACGTCATGGCGCACGTCTACCTCTTCGGGGACGATGCTCCCGAGGCCAAGGGCATCATCCACCTTGGTGCCACCAGCGCCTTCATCGCCGACAACACCGACCTGATCCTCCACCGCGAGGCGCTACGCCTCATCCGGAATCGACTCGTGCGATGCGTCGCGGCGCTCGCGGATTTCGCGCGAGAGCACGCGGCCCTGCCGACGCTCGCGTACACCCACCTCCAGCCGGCGCAACCCACGACCGTCGGCAAGCGGGCCACACTGTGGATCCAGGATCTGCTGCTCGACATCGAGGAGATCGATCACCGGATCGCGACCCTTCGATTCCGTGGCGTGCGAGGGACCACGGGCACTCAGGCCTCATTCCTGGAGCTCTTTGAGGGCGCACACGACAAGGTCGATGCGCTCGAGCGCGCGGTGGGAAAACGCATGAGCTTCGTGAGCAGCTATCCGGTGACCGGACAGACGTACCCGCGAAAGGTCGACTTCGCGGTGCAAGCGTCGCTCGCTGGGGTCGGGGCCTCGCTGTCCAAGCTGGGAAACGACTGGCGCATCCTCGCACACCTGCGCGAAGTCGAGGAACCGTTCGAGTCCGAGCAAATCGGCTCGTCTGCGATGCCGTACAAGCGCAATCCTATGCGGGCTGAGCGCATGTGCGCTCTGGCACGCCACGTCATCGTGCTCGCGCAGGACCCGGCGTTCACCGCCGCGACACAATGGCTCGAGCGCACGCTCGACGACTCGGCCAACCGGCGACTCTCGGTCCCCGACGCATTCCTGACACTCGACGGCTGCCTCGTGCTCGCCGAGAACGTCGCCACGGGTTTGATCGTGCATCCGGAGGTCGTGCGCCGAAATCTCGCAGAACATCTTCCGTTTATGGCGACGGAGACGATCTTGATGCAAGCCACGGCACGCGGAGGCGACCGACAGGAGCTCCATGAGCGGATTCGCAAGCACTCGATGGCCACCGCAGCGCGCATGAAGGAGGACGGGGCGGAGATCGACCTGCTGGAGCGAATCGCAGGGGATGAGGCCTTCGGGCTCGACGAAGACGAACTCCAGGCGCTCGTTGATCCCCTCCGGTTCGTAGGGCGGGCGCCAGAACAGGTCGCCCGATTCCTCGACACCGCGGTGGCCCCGGTGCTGGAACGACTCGCCGGCGAAGCGCAACAACTACAGGAAGCCGAGATCCATGTCTAGCGAAGCCTTGTCGCTGGACTCGGGACTCGACCTGCCGCTGCTCCACCGCGGCAAGGTGCGGGACGTCTATGAAGTCGACGCCCACACGCTGTTGATGGTCGCGAGTGATCGCATTTCGGCGTTCGACGTCATACTACCGCAGCCGATCCCGCATAAAGGTGAGGTGCTCACGCTCGTCACCGCGTGGTGGCTCGAGCAGCTTGACGACCGCATCGCGCACCACCTCATCGCGGTCGATCCCGACGCGATCATCGCACGTCATCCGGAGCTCGCCACGACCCGGGACACGTGGGCGCGGCGGGCGATGCTGGTGACCCGGACGCGACCGGTACTCGTAGAGTGCGTCGTGCGCGGCTACATCACCGGCTCGGCATGGAAGGAATACCAGAGCAGCGGCTCGCTGGCGAACGAGCCACTGCCGGAGGGTCTGCGGGAGAGCCAGCGGCTCGATCCGCCGATTTTCTCCCCAGCCACCAAAGCCGAGCAGGGCGAGCACGACGAGAACATCACGTTCGGTCAGGCACAGGAGCTGCTCGGCACGGAGCTGGCCAACCGGTTGCGCGACTTGTCGCTCGACATCTACGGATATGGCTGCGGTGTCGCGGAGACGTGCGGTATCATCCTCGCCGATACGAAGTTCGAGTTCGGCTTCGACGCCGCGGGAGAGCTGCTGCTCATCGATGAGGTGTTGACGCCAGATTCCTCGCGCTTCTGGCCCCAGGAGAGCTACGCGGTCGGTCGTGGACAGCCGTCGCTGGACAAGCAGCCCGTTCGCGAGTGGCTCGATGAATTGCAGGACTGGGACAAGAGCCCGCCGGCGCCGGAGCTGCCGGATACCGTCGTGACCTCGGCTCGCGATCGCTACGAAGACGTTTTCCACCGCCTGACCGGTATTGAGCTGGCCGACTACCAGCCACCGCTCTTCGGGACCGATCGGTGAGTTTCGCCCGCGAAGGCTACCCGTTCGTCGCAATCGAGGTGCTCTTGGCGGGCCTCGCTTGGGTCAGCGTCGCTGCGGGCATCGGTGGGCCATGGCTGCGAGGCATTGCCGGGCTACTCACGGTGATCTTCCTCTTCACACTTTGGTTCTTTCGGGACCCTGCGCCGATCGTCCCGGCCGACACCAGCGCCGTCGTGGCCCCTGGCCAGGGGAAAATCATGTCGATCTCGGAGGTCGACGAGCCGACGTTCATGGGCGATACCGTCCGCAGAATCACGATCTTTCTTTCTGTCTTCGACGTGCATGTGCAGCGCGCACCGGTGAGTGGTCTCGTCGGGCATCGGGCCTACAAGCCGGGCAAATATCTGGCCGCCTGGAATGAGAAGGCGTCGGCAGACAACGAACAGTCCTCAATCGGGATCTTCACGCCACACGGCAAGGTTCTGGTTCGGCAGATCGCCGGCCTGATCGCGCGCCGAATCGTTTCCGATCCGTCCGAAGGCGACGAGGTGGTACGCGGCGATCGCGTCGGTCTCATCCGCTTCGGCTCGCGCGTCGACCTCTTCATTCCCCTGGATTGGGACGTGGTCAGTTCCGTCGGCGACCGGGTTCGCGTAGGTTCGTCTGTGCTCGCCCGATTCCCCCCTGAAGGCTGAGGAATGAGAACGCCGCGCCCCCCGCGACGAGAGACGCTGCAGAAGGGGATCATCATCCTCCCGTCAGCGTTCACGCTCTGCAACCTCTTCTTCGGGCTCTACGCGATGATCGCTGCTTCTCGCGGCGATCTGATCTGGGCGGGGTGGTGCATCGTTTTCGCGGGCACGCTCGACATGCTGGACGGGAGCGTCGCCCGCTTCACCCGCACGGGGTCCCGCTTCGGCGCCGAGCTCGACTCTCTCGTCGATGCAATCTCGTTCGGGGTCGCGCCCGGCTTCATCATCTACGAGATCTTCTTCGCCGACGCGCAGTGGGCCTGGATTCTGTCGTTCGTCTACGTTACTGCTGTCGTCGTACGACTCGCGCGCTTCAACATCGAGCAGGGTGGGGAGGCGAAACGGCACTTCCACGGTCTCCCTTCGCCTGCGGCAGGGGGGACCCTCGCCACCTACTACCCGTTCAGCCAAACGCAGTTCTTCCAGACGTATCTGAGCGACCTTCCCTGGGCCCAGATCATGGGCGTGGGCATGGTCCTGCTCGGTGTGCTCCTGGTGAGCCACGTCCCATACGCCAAGGTGCCGAAGATCGGCCTCCGCACCACCAAGGGCGTGCTGAACACCGTTTTCGTGCTGAGCATGCTCTTCGCGGCGCTCGCCGTGCCCCGGTATTTCTTCTTCAGCGTGGGTATTCTCTACCTCGCCTGGGGCTTGATCAAGTCCGTTCTTCTCGGACTGCTCGATCGCATCCCCAGCGGCGACCCGCTGCTGGATGAAGAGGAAGACCACTTCGACGACCGTGCAGAGGTTCGCACGCTCGAATATCCCGACTTCGGCGGTCACCATCGCAGGCGAACCATGGAAGAAGAAGCTTGAGCCGGTTTCGACTGGAAGTGAGGGTAAGACCGCGCCCGGGCATACTCGACCCACAGGGCAAGGCCATCCATCACGCGCTGAACTCCCTCGGATGGGATGGCGTCGACGACGTCCGCGTCGGCAAGGCGATCTACCTGGACCTTGTCGCTGACGACGCGGGAGCTGCCCTCGAGGCAGCGGAAGCGATGTGTCGGAAGCTGCTCGCGAATCCCGTGACCGAGACCTTCGAGGTGTCGCTCGTCGAAGAGCTCGCAGGGGCTCAAGCGGCGGAAGCATGAGGGCCGCCATCATCACCTTTCCAGGCTCGAACTGCGACTACGATCTCTATAAGGCCGCGCAGCAAGTAGGAGCCGAGGCCACCTTCGTTTGGCATCGGGAGCGCGGCCTCGATGGCTATGACGCAGTGCTGCTCCCAGGCGGTTTCTCGTACGGTGACTATCTGCGCGCCGGAGCGATCGCCCGCATGAGCCCCATCATGGAAGACGTCATCGATTTCGCCAAGAGGGGTGCGCCTGTGGTCGGAATCTGCAACGGCTTCCAGATCCTCTGCGAGGCGGGCTTGCTTCCCGGAGCGCTGGTACGCAACGCATCGCTCCTGTTCGCCGGCAAGGACGTGCGGATCCGTGTGGAGCGAGCGGATACGCTCTTCACGAGCGACTATCAGCCGGGACAGATCTTGCGCGTGCCGATCGCGCACGGTGAGGGCAACTACGAAGCGGACGAAGCGACGCTCGAGCGGCTGGAGGGCGAGGGTCACGTCGTCTTCCGGTACGTGGACGTCGAGGGCGAAGCAACGGATGCGGCCAATCCGAACGGTTCTTGGCACAACATCGCGGGCATCATCAATGAAAACGGTAACGTTCTGGGCATGATGCCCCACCCCGAGCGAGCGATGGAAGAACTTCTCGGGTCTACGGACGGCATCGGCGTATTCACATCCCTCGCCACGAGCCTATCAGCTGTCGCGAGCTAACTGCGAACACTTCATCAGGAAGAGCGGCCATACCGTGAGCACGGTCGACGAAGCCGTCACGGAGACCCACGTCGCCCCCCGCCCGGGCGATCCCGAAATCACGCCCGAGCTCGTCGCGGACCACGGCCTCTCGCCAGAGGAGTACGAGCGGATCCGCGCCCTCATGGGGAGGACCCTCACCTTCACGGAGTTGGGTATTTTCAGTGCCATGTGGTCCGAGCACTGCGGCTACAAGAACTCCAAGCGCCTGCTCCGGCTCCTACCCACCGAAGCTCCGTGGGTCATTCAGGGACCCGGTGAGAACGCCGGGGTGATCGACGTAGGCGAAGGGTACGCTCTCGCCTTCAAGATCGAGTCGCACAACCACCCGTCCGCGGTCGAGCCGTACCAGGGTGCGGCGACGGGCGTGGGTGGTATCCTGCGAGACATCTTCACGATGGGCGCACGTCCCGTCGCGGTGCTGGACTCCCTGCGTTTCGGGGACCTGGACAGCGCGCGAGTGCGCTACCTGTTTGGTGGGGTCGTGGCCGGCGTGGGCGACTACGGCAACTGCATTGGCGTTCCGAACATCGGTGGCGAGGTCGTCTTCGACCGCGGCTACGAGGACAATCCCATCGTCAACGCCATGTGCCTCGGCCTGATGAAGACTGAGGAGTTGATCAGGGCGTCTGCTTCCGGCGTCGGGAACCCGCTCATGGCCGTAGGCGCCCGTACAGGTCGCGACGGCATCCATGGGGCGACGTTCGCAAGCGAAGAGCTCAGCGAGGACTCCGACGAGTCTTCGCGCCCGCGAGTCCAAGTGGGTGACGCATTTACGGAGAAGCTCCTCCTCGAGGCAAGCCTCGAGCTGATCGCGAGCGGCGCAATCACCGGCATTCAGGACATGGGCGCCGCAGGGATCACGTCGTCGGCCGCCGAGATGGCGGGGCGGGCCGGAAACGGGGTCGAGATCGACATGGCGCAGGTGCCGGTTCGCGAGCACGGCATGACCCCGTACGAGATCCTGCTCTCCGAGTCGCAGGAGCGCATGCTCGTGGTCGCAGAGAAGGGCCGCGAGCACGAGGTCGTGAGCATCCTCGAGAAGTGGGAGCTCGAGGCGAAAGTCATCGGCCACGTCACCGACGACGGCCGCTTCCGGGTACTGGAGAGCGGAGTCACGGTCGCCGACATTCCCGCCCTGCCGCTCACGGAAGGGTGTCCGACCTACGAGCGCGAAGGCATCGAAGGCGAGGAGATGAAGGCGCTGCGTGAGACCGATCTCCGTGCGCATCTGCTCCCCCGCGGCAATCTGACCACGCCCTTCCAAGAGCTACTGGCCTCACCCAACATCGCGTGCAAACGATGGGTCTATCACCAGTACGACACGACGGTGCGAACCGCGACCGCGGTTCGGCCGGGAGGAGACGCCGGCGTCATCCGGATCCGTGGCACCGACAAGGCGGTCGCTGCGACCACGGACTGCAACGGTCGCTTCGTCTATTTGGAGCCCCGGACCGGAGCGATGATCGCGGTGGCGGAAGCCGCTCGTAATCTCGTGTGTGTAGGCGCCGTTCCGACGGCGATCACGAACAACCTGAACTTCGGCAACCCACTCAAGGCGCACATCTACTACCAGTTCCGCGAAGCGGTGCTGGGCATGAAAGAGGCGTGCGAGGCGTTCGAGACCCCCGTCACCGGCGGGAACGTCTCGTTCTACAATGAGACCGACGGGCGCGCGATCTACCCGACGCCTGTCATCGGCATGGTCGGCGTGATCGACGATGCATCGAAGATCGTAGGCCACACGTTCCGCACGGAGGGCGACGACATCGTATTGCTCGGTGAAAACACCGACGAGCTCGGCGGCTCGGAATACCTGTACGTGACCGCGCGTCTCGTGGCAGGAGCGCCCCCGAGGGTCGATCTGGGCAAGGAGCGGGCACTGCAGCAGGCGGTATTGATGATGACGCACGACCGCCGCCTCAGATCGGCGCACGACTGCTCGGATGGCGGGCTGGCCTGCACGCTCGCCGAATGCGCGCTCGGAGACGGTGAAGCACCGATCGGAATCGACGTTCAGCTCCATGACGACTTGGCGCCGGTAGCCACGCTGTTCGCGGAATCCCAGGGCCGGGTCGTCGTTTCGTGCGCCGCGGAGCAGACCGCGGAGGTCCTCCGCATCGCGCAGGAGCACGGCGTCCCGGCCACGAAGATCGGATCGGTGACCGCCGTTGGCAGCCCCTTCCGGATCGTCATGTCCGAAGGCAGGGTGGAGGCCGACCTGGCCGAGATGGCGGACGCCTATTTCGGGGCTTTGCCCGACATCATGGACACGCCGTCGACCTCGGGAGCCTGACATGACGACGACCTGCCTCGACGAGGGTCCACACGAAGAATGTGGCGTGGTTGGGATCAGCGGGATGGACATGGCGTCGGAGCAGGCGTTCCTGGCGATGTACGCGCTGCAGCACCGCGGTCAGGAAGCCGCCGGGATGGTGACCTTCGACGAGGAAGGTCCCCACGTTCTGAAGGGACCGGGCCTGGTTGGTGACGTCTTTGAGACGTGGTCGATACGGAAGAAGATGCGCGGCCGAACCGCGGTCGGGCACCTCCGATACTCGACGGCCGGAGGCAGCGATGTCGAGAACATCCAGCCCATCACGGCGCGGTATGCGAATGGAGATATCGCGCTCGCACACAACGGCAACCTCACCAACCACTTCGAGCTGAGGAAACGGCTGGTCGACGAGGGTGCGATCTTCCGCACCACGTCCGACTCGGAGACGCTGGTGCATCTGATCGCGAAGTCGCGTCACGATACGGTGGATGCACAGGTCGACGACGCGCTCACCCATTTGGAGGGAGCATTCTCGATCGTGCTCTCGATCGACGACACGATTTATGCAGCACGCGACCCCCGCGGATTCCGGCCCCTCGTATTGGGTCGGAAGGACGGCGGCGCGATCGTCACGAGCGAAACGTGCGCTTTGGACATTCTCGGCGCCGAGTACGTGCGTGACCTCAAACCCGGTGAGGTCATCCGCATACGCAATGGCGTGGTCAAACAGCTCCGTTCATTGGCCCCGGCCGAACAGCCGTCTCCGTGCATCTTCGAGCTCGTCTATTTCGCGCGTCCGGACTCGCGCCTGTGGGGGATCAGCGTCGACGCCGCGCGCCGCGCGTTCGGCCGCCGCCTCGCAAAGGAGCACCCGGTGGCAGCAGACGCCGTGATCGCGGTCCCGGACAGCGCCAACTCCGCTGCCCTCGGCTTTGCCGAGGAAAGCGGCATTCCGTTCGAGCTGGGCATACTCCGACATCACTACGTGGGGCGCACCTTCATCAAGCCGTCGCAGGAGGACAGAGACTTCGGCGTGCGCATGAAGTACAGCCCGGTGCGAGAGGTGTTGGACGGGCGGCGCGTCGTGATGGTCGACGACTCGCTCGTACGCGGTACGACGAGCCGTTCGCTCGTGCGCATGCTGCGCCGGGCGGGAGCGTCTGAAATCCACCTCCGCATCGGCTCGCCGCCCGTGAAGTGCCCGTGCTTCTATGGAATCGACATGCCCACCAAGCGCGAGCTGATCGGGTCGAGTCTCGAAGTGCCGGCCATCGCCGAGAAGCTCGGCGTCGAATCACTCGGTTACCTGTCCTTGGAAGGGATGGTCGAGGCCGTGGCCGCCGGTGGGCCGTATTGCACCGCCTGCTTCTCGGGCGACTACCCTGCCCCGCTCGTCGACGTCGACAAGGGCTTCGTCTCCGAGCAGGGTCCAACGCGGAAGTGAGCCCCACGTCCGAACAGCTGCTCCGAATACCCAAGGCGGAGCTGCACGTGCATTTGGACGGGAGCCTCCGCACCTCGACCATGGTCGAGCTCGCGGCTGAGCGAGGTGTGCAGCTTCCAACGGACGACCCGGTGGCGCTGTACGATTACATGGTCGTGGACGACGCACGTAACCTCGAGGACTACCTCGAGCGCTTCCACATCACGCTGTCGCTGATGCAGGACGCCGAGGGGATTGAACGCATCGCGTACGAGCTCGCCGAGGACCACGCCAACGAGAACGTCCGCTATGTCGAGGTCCGTTTCAGCCCGATCCTCAATGCACAGGGCGAGCTGGAGGCCCATGAGGCGCTCGAGGCCGTCCTCAAGGGCCTGCACCGCGCCGAGAGCGAATTCGACGTAAGTACGGCGGTGATCGTGTGCGCCCTGCGCAGCCTCGACCCCAGCGTTTCCAAGGAGATGGCCGAGCTCGCAGTGGCTTTCGCCGACCGGGGCGTTTGCGCGTTCGACGTAGCGGGTGCTGAAGCCGGCAACCCGGTGCGCGACCATCTGGAAGCCCTACGGACTGCTGAAGCTGGCGGCCTCCCGATCACGATCCACGCCGGTGAAGGCTTTGGCGCGTCCTCGATCCGCCAAGCGATCGAGGACGGTGGAGCAGGTCGGATCGGCCACGGTACGCGGCTGCTCGAAGACGAATCCCTCCTAGGTCAGGTCAGAGATGCCGGTATCCCGCTCGAGGTCTGCATCACCTCCAACGTGCAGACTCGCGTGGCAGCCACGCACGCCGACCACCCCGTTCGGCACTACTACGACGAGGGCCTCGCGGTCTGCCTGTGCACCGACAATCGCCTCATGTCCGGCGTGACGCTAACCGAAGAATACGAGCACGCGCGGGACGACCTCGGCTTCACGTGGCAGGAGCTGGTGCGCGTGGCGAGGATGGGGTTCGAGAGTGCCTACGCGCCGGGTGACGTGAAAGAGGAGCTGCTGGGCGACTTCGACCGGGACGTCGCAGCGCTCTAGAGCGGCCCCAGGTGAAACAAGCAACGAAGGCATGGGGCCCCCGTGCGGGGGGCGCGCTCCCCGGGGCCGCTCGCCGTTTTGCGGTCCTGTTGCTTGGGGGGCTCGCTTAGCGACGCGACGCGGGGCCTCTTGCGGCAGGTGAGTTTTGGGGGAGCGCGCGTCGATACCCCGGGGAGCGCGCCCCCCGCCCGGGGCCCCACACTTGAAGCCCCGCAGGCTCCCCGAACGCGAATCGCCCCCGCCGGACCGAAGTCCGACGGGGGCGTCCTGATTCGCTCAGGTACTACTGAGCTAGGGCAAGATCACGAAATGATGAAGTTTACAATCGCCTGATCTTGGTCGCCCCTCAACCTGACCAGAAAGAAGCCACCCGCCGGCGAGGTTTCGGCTCCCGACGTGGTGACATCGTACACGCCTTCAGGCAGGCTGATGAACGTGTAGTTGCCACTCGCGTCGGTGTTCACCTGTCTGCTGAACTTAGCATCAGCCCAAGTGGTGGTGCATGTACCGGCAAAAGGTGGAGTCGGGCCTACTGGAAATCCAACAGCAGTGGCGCACTGCCTGAGAAAGACGGTAACAACCTGCCCGTCGCCGTCACCGTCGACGACACTACCAGTCAACGTGCCATTTGCGAACAGGTGGAGGAAGTGCGTCGGCGTGATCGTGGATGCCGCGTTCACGCTATTGGGACCAGCGCCGTTGTTGCCAAGATCGTCGGCAGCCACGTTCAACGCGTAATCCCAGCGCGGCAGCTCATCCAGCTGAGCCAGCGGATCGGTGTTCCCGACCTGCCTGGTTGCGGTCTGGTTCTTTGTGGCGCCTGCGCCTTTGGCCGCTGTGGTCAGCATGGACGTCTTTGCAAGCGGATCGCCACTGCTGTCGAGCGAGCGGAGAACGGTCACGCCCGCCAAGCCGTTCGGATCGGCCGAGATGATGTAGTTGTCCTCCTTGAGGCCCGTAAAGCTGTAGGCACCGTCCGCGTCGGTCGTGGTAGTCACCTGAGTCTCGCCGCTGTCGATCTTTCCGTCGGCGTCCGCGTCGTCGGTCAGCGTGATCACGACACCCGCGAGCGCTTCAGCCGCATCGACCGTGTTGAAGTCGCTGTCGCGGTCGTTCACGACGAGGCCCTCGATCTTCGTGGCCATGTAGTGCGGCGCGAAGTTGACCACGGACGTTCCGCCCCACCCCTGGTTGTCACGCGTAGCGGTATGCGCGTCGGTGTTCTCGTCCTCGCTGCCGACCTTACCTGCGACGGGCACGGTCTTGGCACCCGTATTCGCCTTCTGCGTCGTGTCCTGCAGCGTCACCATGTACTCCCACTTGCCCGTGTCGTCCTCGACGGAGACGGTGTACGGGCCCTCGCGCATGCCAGTCAGCGCCCAGGTGCCATCCGTGGCGGTCTTCACGAGGATGCTGTCGGTGCCGCGCTTGTTCGGCTGAATGTTGTCGGACGTGGCCTGGATCGTAACCAGGGTTTTCTTGTCTATTGGCGTAACGCCGTCGACCGAAAGGATCGTGCCCGAGATCGAGGTGTTGTTCGCCTTCGTAGCGAACGTCGAGACGCCACCGCTACCCCTGAGCGGAGCGATCGTATCGACCTGGTCGCCACCGTCGAGCGTGAAGTCGACCAGGGTGTCGTTCAAGATGTCCACGCGGGGATCCGTCGAAGTGGCACGGATCCGATACAACATGTCGAGGCGGCCGCCGCCCGTCGTCGCCGCTGTGTCCACGGTGATGTTGAAGTACGGACGCTCCCACGCCTTGAACGGAGCACCCGGGCCCGGCGCCAAGCTGCCGCCGAACGTCGTGGCCTTCCCCTTCGAGCTGATATTGTACAGCTGGAACCGGAGAACGCTGACCCCGGTGGTCCCATCCCCCTTCGTGAACGTCGCGACGTCCGTCGAGTCGTCCTGCTCTTGGTGTATGCCGAAGAGTACGTCGACGTCGGTGTACTTGACGCGTTGGGTGCCCACCCAGATGGTGTCGTTGGGAAGATTTGTACCATCCCAGATGAACCTGACCTGGCCACCCTTAACCGACCCTTCTCTGTCGGTCGCCGTCTGAATGAAGCCGTGCCCGTTGGCAGCGGCCTGGGTGGTCGAAAGGCGCATCCAGAGCGTGTCAGGCAGCGCACCATTCGTGGTCGCCGCCAAGTTCGCCACCGTGAGGTCGAAGTAGGACCAACCCACTGCGTCCGTCGCGCCCGACATCACTGGGCCCACCAACGTGTCCTTATTGGCCCGCAGAACAGTCTGCCACCCGGGCAGGGCGTCGCCGTCGATCTCCTCGGCGTTGAAAGCGATCGTGAGCGCGTTGTACAGCGCGTCGAACTCGTCCACCGCCGTGGTCGAGGAGTCCGTCGTCGGATACTGGATCTCGATGATCGTCTCGCCGTTCTCCGCGTACGTACCGCTCGGGGCACCCCGGCTGGCAGCGAACACGAGGTGGTCGACCTTGGACGAGTCCGGGCTCAAATCTTTTGAGCGGGCGAATCGGAACGTAGACATGCCAGCCGAATTGGTCTTGACGGCTTTGCTCGTCAACTTCCCGGCCGTGGCCCCGGTCGCCACGTAGGCCGCCGCATGGGCCTGAGTATCGAACAACCTGATCGACCAGCTCTTGATCGGGCTGATCGCTGGCCCCGGCTTCGACGCTACGTCGAGGTCGGTTCCGAGAAACGCTCCGACGTTGATCGTCTGCGTGATGATGCTGAACGGGAAGTTCGCCGTGCCATGCTCACCCGGGCCAACCGTCGTGGTCAACTGGGTCATGCCCGAGAATGCCACCATGCCCGGCACGTTCGCCAAGCTGCCGATCGTAATGTGGTACGAGCCCTCGGCGAGGTCCGGGAATGTGAAGCTACCCGTCGCGTCGGTCAGAACCGTCATCGTGTCGAGGACCAAGATGCCCTCGAGCGAGATAGGCACGCCCGCGATGGTGAGGTTCTCTTCGAGCCCCGTGTTGAGAACGCTGTCCTTGGAGAACTCGTCGATGAACAGCGCACCGCTGATCGAGGCGGTCGTTACGAGCGAACCCTCGAAGGTCACCACCTCGGAAGCGCCCGTGGCGAGCGTTACGCTCGCGGACGTCGACCCGAAGATATACGAGGCCGTGCTCGGGTTCGTCATCTCGACGGTGTAGCTCCCGGCGCGGAGACCGCTGAAGGAATACTGACCCAATTGGTCCGTCGCCGTTGCAGCGGAAGACATACCGCCGATCGCAATGGACACGCCCGCGAGGGGGGCGCTACCCACCGACACAGCGCCGATGATGGCCGAGGTCCGGACGTACGAACCGTCGAAGTTGGCAGTCACCACCTGACCAGAGGACGAGATCGTCGCGGCCTTGAGCGTGGCCGTGAACGTCGCATCGGAGGCGAAGCCACTGATGGTTACCGTGTACGAACCGACCGGAACGCCATCAAACTGGTAGGCGCCGGCGGCGTCTGTTGTCGCGGTAGGACCGGACGACAGCGTCACCGCGACACCAACAGCAGCAACAGCCTCAATCGTGACCACGCCCGCGATCGTGCCTGTGACCGGAGGGACGATTGGGTCGACTCCCTCGTCACAAGCAGCGACTGCTACGAGCGCTACGAGGGTCAAGTACTTGAAACGCTTCATTGTCAGCTTATTCCGTCGAGGAATGGATGAGGTGCCCAGATCGGGCACATGGAACCGAAGGGCTTATGAGCAAAGGGCGTGCCACTTCGCCCATACACCTAAGTCACCGTACGGCAACTAGTTAACGTCTCGTCAGTATTCTGGGACACCCCAGAAAACGGGCAACCCTCAGATTTCTGAGGCTCCCCGTAAGAAGTCTTCTGCCAAGTCGATGAGGTCAGCGGAACCGACGTAGACCGGTGTTCGTTGGTGAAGCGACTCCGGAACGACCTCGGACAGGTCCTGCAGCCCGGTGCTGGCGCGGCCCCCGGCCTGCTCGGCAATCATGGCGATCGGGGCAGCCTCGTACAGCAACCGTAGCTTCCCGGCCGGCTTCTCACGTTCAGAGGGGTACATGAAGATCCCACCCTGGAGGAGCGTACGGTGGAAGTCCGCCACGAACGACCCGATGTACCGCGAACCGAAACGACCGTCGTTCTTCAGGTGGCTGATGAGGCGTTGCTGACCCCTGGACCAACGGTCGAAGTACGCCTCGTTCACCGAATAGACCTTGCGCGGCGGATCCGGAAAACGCATCTGGGGATGGCTGAGCAGGAACTCGCCGATCGAGGGATCGAGCGTGAAGCCGTGCACGCCGGCACCCGTAGTGTAAACCAGCATGGTCGAAGAGCCGTAGAGCACGTATCCGGCGGCAACCTGTCGAGAGCCGGGCTGGAGACAGTCCTCCAGCGTGCCCCGCTCCCCGGACGTGATCTTCCGGTGGATACTGAAGATGGTCCCGATCGACACGTTCACGTCGATATTGGACGACCCGTCCAACGGGTCGAAGATCACGACGTAGTCCCCGGCGGGGAATTTTTCCGGGATCGGGATGTAGGTCTCGTTTTCTTCCGAGGCCATGCACGCGACGAGCCCGGTGTGATCGAGCGCCCGATACATCACACGGTTCGCGAACTCGTCGAGCTTCTGCACGCTCTCGCCGTGCACGTTCTCCGTGCCGGCCCCGCCGAGGATGTCGACCAGCCCGGCCCTGTTCACCTCGCGCGCGATCACCTTGGCGGCGAGCGCGATGTCGTGCAGTAGGCTGGTAAACGCCCCGGTCGCCTCCGGGACCAGCCGTTCCTGGTCGATCACGAAGCGGGAGATCGTGACCACGTGACTTTCGGGCATCGCCTTGGCACTCCCGCTAGGTGGTTCTTGCAATAGGAACGTGGACAATCTAAGGACGGCGCGGGCAGGCTGCACCCCCCTCTCCGACCGAAATAGCCACAAACAACCCTCTTGTTGCGAGTACAATTGCGAGCAGATCTCAGAATTCGATTCCGATCTAGAGGAGCAGGTAAATGAAGGAGCACGAGCTCGCGGTGGTCGACGGAGGCGCGAACGGGACAGCGCCCCTTCCGGACCGTCAGCCCATGACGCTTGCTGCCTGGGAGGGAACCGTACGCGAGCTGGCTCCTAACGAGGAACAAGACATCGCAGAAGTGAAGTCCCCGCTCGCCAGAGCCTTGTCTACGCTACTTCATCGCGATCGGGCAGGTCAGCAAGGCGGCCCAAGCAGCCGGTGGCCGAACACAAAGCGCTCCACGGTTTCGAGGACTTGCTCTACGACGCCGAGGGCAACCTGAAGGATCGACGCGTGCGTGAGGACAGCAGCTTCCTGCGCGCGCTCTTGGCTTCGATCGACCCAGAACATTGGGGGTCTCGCACTGAGCGGGACTCGAACATCACGGTCGTGATCGTGGATGACGCGGAGTAGCGTAAGATGTTGCTCCCGCTCGACAGCGAAGGCTGGGAGACGCCGACCTGGGAACACTTCCTCCAGCTCGCGATCGAAGAAGAGGAGCGCGGCGAAGTGACGCATCGCGATCCGGATAGACGCTACGACCTCACGCCGAGGAGCTTTTACGACTTGCTCGGGTGGAAATCCGTGGCGGGGTTCCTAGCGACCTCGCTTGACGAGCTGTCAGCAGTGTTCGAGGAGCCCGTCCCTGATGTCGTCGAGGATCTTGTAATGCTCATTGGGGCCGTTCATGACATACGAGTGCGGTTCTCGGACGGCTCCGTGCGGGTGTGGCTCAAAACGTACGGACCGCACCGCGGCCTGTTCCAGTGGCAATATCCGGCTGTTGCCTGAGGACTGATCAGGCGTTGCCCGACGAGTTTGATTGGACGGCACACGGGGCGGTGATCTTCGAGCCCGGTGGCGTCCAGCAGCAGCGGCCCTCTCAGCCCCCCGAACCGTCCCAGACGACGGTCTCGGGGAAGAACGCCGCCCACGCGAACCAGAACGAGACGAAGGCGCCGGTGATCTGCTCGAGGCGTCGGCCAGCGAGGGCGCCCGAGGTCGCGAGGCCGTCGAACCTCCAGTCCGAGCCCGTCTCCACGTCGACGAAACCGTTCGCGGTCGTCGCGAAGGAGAGCTCCTGCCCATCGACCTGGGTCGAAAACGCCATGGCAGCGTCGGCGGATCTGTCCCAGAAAACGACGCCGGAGCCGTTGAGCGCCGAGACCGCCTGCCGTTCCTGACGCCGCAGCTCTTCGAATGGGAAAGCGAGGCCACCGTCTCCCCCAATCGGGACCCCCAGAACGCGCTCCTTCGGGGGGAGCCGGGGATCGATCGGAAACGGGATCAGCAGGAACGGGTTGTCGATCCTCTCGTAGTCCGCGTGGATGTTCACCTCGTAGCTGCCGAAGCTGAAGTCACCGGTATCCTGAGAGACGACGACCGTGTTTGGATGCAGGCGCTTCCACGCGTCCCACCGGATCTCCACCGAGGGGACCACCGAGAGGGATGCGCCGGTTCGGGCGCTCGGCCCACACGTGGCGGCTCCGCCCCTCATCTGAGTGAAGAACGACGCGGGTTCTGCTCGATCGTACATCACCAGGTTGTTGAAATGTAGGAGTCCACTGACGCCCATTTCGACGCCCCCGAGACCAGAACGGTCGAAGACGAGCGACGAACCCGTCAGGGGACAGAACGTCACAGCGAGGCTGACGGTTGCTCGGGTTAGATTTACGACCTCGTGAAAGCGCAAGACGTTGAGCGGGATCGCTAGAGGCTCGCCCTCGAGGATGAATCCGACGACGCGCTCGTTGTCCGCCACGTAAGAGGCATCGGCGTGATCGGCAGGGATGAACGGCGGGTCCTGGAGGGAAATGATGCCGTCGGGACCCAGGACGGAGGCGAGCTCATCGGTAGAAACGTTGCAGAAGACCCCGTTCGAGGCGTCGACCAGGACGCCCGTGCCGCCGACCTCCGGGCCGCACCCGGCGACCAACGCAGTGAGTGCGAACAGTTGTGTGATTCGAGTCAACGCTCTCACCTCCGATGTCCCTCCCTTGTTATCTCTACCCGCCAATCTTGCAAACCTGCTGCAGAGCCCGAGGGTTCCTGGAGGGTCCCGCCGAGTTACCGACGGCTATCTATCTAGAGCCTCGGAGTGTTCGGGAGACCTCCACTCAGCGGAGCCACCGCCTACTTCACGATCGACGGGTTTTCTGCGCCGGTAGAGACCCCCACGCGCGTGAGGGAAATGGCAAGCCCTTGCAACTTTTTGGGGTCGAGGGCACCGCATGGATATGCACGCTCCCAGCGTATGATCGCGATGCATAAAGAGCCAGGACCACGCCGATGACCGCCAAGTCCTTGGAAGCCCAAGGGATTCAGGGCCCTAGGGTCGAAAAAACAGGTTTGCAGAAGCTGAATTATGTTGCTTTGGGCACCCCCAATGGCCGATTCCTGAGTGATTATGCACGGACCAGCCGAGTGGGTAGCGATCACGAAGGACGACATCTCCCGGCCCGACCTCGACTCAGGTCCATCGATCGACAGGACCCCAGAGGGAGACCAGACCAGCCCTGCAGCGATGTGGACTACGTCGAGGCCGTTGTCCGCATGTTCGAGATCTCGATCGAGGGCACCATACACACCACGCTCGACGCGCTCAGCCAGCGGTGGGGAGGCTCGAAAGGCGATGTAATCAAGAGCCTCTCACACATAGGCGCGACCACTGCCGTCGATGTGTTGATCCCGTGGCCCGACCAAGCGGTCCGGATCGTCAGACTCTTTGTCGGCCCGACTTGGGGTGCCTTCGGTAGCCAGCCCCTTTAGCGCCCCCGACAGCATAGTTGTCCCACGGGGTATCGGGAAGCTCCTGAGCCTCTTGAGCGCGCTACGGGTGTCTTGGAAGTACCCTGTTGTGGGCGCCCTAGCGACTTTCGGGCTTTCTACGGGGACTCAGAACGTTCGGATGGGCCACCCCGGGGCTCGAGTTTTCACGGGGCCTAGCTTTTCTTCAACGCCTCGGTTCACTGTACGTATCTAGCCCCCTCTGGCAATTTTCCAAGATTTTGAAATCGAGGTCAGGTTGCAGCTCGGACTCAGACTTTCGGGCTGGCGGGGGTGAACCTCGACGTGTATCGCGCTCTGCTCCAGCCTGTTGATGAAACCAAGTCAGAGACCAGTACGACCGGCGCGACCCTGATGTTGGAGTGGATGCTACAGGAGGCTGCGCTGCGGGATGCGGGGGGGTGGGACGCAATGCGTGACCGAGGGCCTACCCCTCGTTCAGCGACCTAACCCTCAACCAGGAGAATATGGACATTCTCAAGCCCTGGGCTCGACCATTCCGGATACTTAGCGACAGCGCTCGCATGAACCGCTGCCCGCGTATCGGCGTCGGTCACATGGCTTACGGTCTGATCGAAGAGTCGATCACCGATCTTTAGGCGCACCCTGGGGTCGCGCATCACGTTGCGGTTCCAGGCCCGGTCGTCGGGAAACACCCCGCCCTGGTAGTAGGCGGAGAACAAGTAGAGGTCGCCGTCGTAGACTGTGCAGTATGTGGTAACGGAATGCGGCATCAGGTACGGCGTGCGGGTTTGGACGAAGATCTCCTGATGGCCTTCCGTGAACGACCAATCAGTAACCGGCTCGGTGACCCGGTCCCCAGTTAGCCACAACCCAGGGCGCTGATCTCTGGGCTCGTAGCCAAGAAGGCGAAGTGAGACGAGGGTGACTGCCACGATCAGAGGCAAGGTGATTCCAATCGCCTTCGCGGCTTTCTTCATCTGTGATCACCATCGTTGGTCGCGTAGCTCCTTGCCCGCTCCTGCACCCCATCCCACGCCGCATCAATCCCGAACGCCAGCAGGATAACGCCGACGATCACCACGCCTTCCACGAAGACGCGTAGCCAGGGGATGGAGCCGGTCAATTAGGCACCCGGCGCTTCAGTTCCTCGAAGAAGTTCTGGACGAGGATGACCGACTTGGAATCGCCTTCCGCCCCGTACTGTCGAGCCATCAGGAACCGCTCGCCGTCTGAACTAATGTCGTAGAAGTTGTTTCCCCCACCAGCCCTGTACACCGCCGGGATGGTGAACAGCGTCTCCTGGGTCTGCGGCTGACCCGCAACGGGATCGAACTGCGCGGCCACCATTCCGCGGTCTCCGTCCACGAAGAACAGCTCACGCCCGCTCTTCGCCCAAACCGGCGCGATTCCCCCGTCGGTTGAAACCATCACCCTGGTCGAGTCCACATTGGGAAACGGACGAACGAACACCTCGTCGCGGCCCGTCTCGTTGGAACTGTAAGCAAGCCAGCGCCCGTCCGGCGACAGTGCAGGTGCAGCCTCCGCAAACTCGGGTGTCGCTACGAGGGGTGCGGCGGCGCTGTCCACGCCGGGACGGAAAGCCAGGATGTCGCGCAGGCCCAAACCCATCGCACTTGTCGCCATTGCACGAAGCACCAACCACTCGCCGTCGGGACTCCACGAGCCCTGCGCGTAGGGACGCTCGTCGTCGAGCACGAGCACCGGCTCTCCGGTTCCGACCCGCGTCTCCCCTCGTCCGGCGAGAGCTTCCACCTGAAGCTGGTCGGCAGACCGAACGTGTACCCCCGGATGAACGGGCGTCGCCTGACCAGAGCGAGTGACCCAGACGAACTCATATCCTGACCCACCCTCACCCGCCAGGTACACGAGGGTGCCGTCCTCAGACACACTGTAGATCAGGTGGCCGTGAGCGGCTTCATTGAAAAGACCTTCCGCCATCGGTACGGCCGCGCCCGTGAGTGCCACTCGCTCCACATCGAAAGTGGCAGCCATGAGCCTCCCGTCAGGGGTGCCGAAGAGCAGATGGCCCGACGCTGCGTAATGAGGATTGCTTCCGGGAGTGAGCACCCTCCGCTCACCCGTTTCGAGGTCCGCGGACAGAGGGTGAGATCACGTTCCATTTCTTTCAGAAGACACTGTCCGGCAACCTGAGCAAAACCCGAGGCGCGAGGCGATCCTTCTTCATCAAGGACACCTGGAAGAATGATCTCCCCGGGAAGTGCAGAGCGCGCGTGGCGAAAGCGCTGGGTTAGTGATTGACAGAAACCGCTCACGGGTGGGTCAACGCTCTCGACGCACTCGGAAGGTCCCGTCCGGCCGCGCGACGATGGTCACGGTGCCGTCGAGGTCGGTCCGGTACAGCGTGGTGCCCGAGGCGAGAAGCCGACGTAGGACCCGAGGAGATGGGTGCCCGTACCGGTTTCGTCGACCCACCGAAACCACCGACAGCTGCGGCGCGAGCCGTGCGAGCATGAGCGAGTCGGTCGAGGTGTCGCTTCCGTGATGGCCAACCTTGAGCAGCTCGAAGTCGCTCCCCAGCGATGCCGATACGTCGACCTCCACGTCCGCCGGGGCGTCACCCATGAGTAACGCATCGAATGCGCCGTAACGCACATGGATCACGAGCGACGAGGCGTTCGACTCGGTGTCGCCGTCGGAGAGATGCGAATCAGGCGCAAGCACGTCGAACGAAACTCCGTCCAACGTCCATTGGTCGCCCGCACGCCACGCCCCCCACGCGACCCCTCGCTCCCGAGCGAACTCGAGCAATTCAACGTATGGTCGCTTGGGGCTCGGCCGGCCCGGATCGATCACGACACCCACGGCTAAGGAGGCGAGAACCGCCGCTGCACCCCCGATGTGATCGAGATCGGGATGCGTGAGTACGAGGGCTTCGAGTCGCCGGACCCCTCGCCTCCGCAGCGCCCTGACCACCGCGTGGGCACCCGGATCGTCGCCCCTACCGGCCGGCCCGGCGTCGATGAGGACCCAGCGAGCACGCGGAGTTCGAATGGCGATCGCGTCCCCCTGCCCGACGTCGAGAACGATCAACTCGAGCGTGCCGCGCCCGGTAACGGAGAGCACGACCGGCCAGACCACCAGCGCCGCGACCACCCAGGCCGCGCGCGAGATCCGACGCACCCGTCCTCGGATCCGGGGCGCTCGAGTCGCGAGTACGCCCAGAGAAAGACCGACGCAGGCGACTTTGACAGCCGTCTGCGTGGTCCACGCGCTTACCCACGTGTGGTGGCCGAGCCACTCGGTCCCGATCTCGAGGCAAGCGAGCAGCGAGTCGACGCCACCGGCCAAGAAGCTGGCTACCACGGGGAGCGGTAGCTCGAGCAGCAGCGACACCAACGCGCCCGGGACGGCGAGCGCGACCAGCGGGGCCGCCAGCAGCGTAGCGGGGATTCCAACCAGCGAGACCCGTTCAAAGTGCCACGCGACGACCGGCATCGTAGCGACGGTTGCGGCGACGCCGGCGGCGAGCGCGCTCGCGAGTCCGTCCGGCATGCGACGGCCACCGAGGCGCCTCAGGGTTTGCCTCACCGGGTCGGCCCAAGCCACCAAGCCAGCCGCCCCTGAGAACGATAACTGGAAGCCCGGACTCCAGAGGCGCCGCGGGTCGAGGACCAGCAGGACGAGCAGCGCGGCCCCGAGCGCGCCCCAGCGTGCTGGGGGACGAGCGCGAGCGCGGGACACGGCGACCAGTGCGATGATGAGCGCCGCCCGGCAGGCGGCGTCCGGAAAGCCGATGAGCGCGACGTACAGCCAAGTCGCGACTGCCGCCACAACCGACGCACGCCGCCTGGGAACGCGAAAGGACTTCACAACCGCCAGGATCAGCCCACTCACGACGCCGACATGGAACCCCGAAATCGCGAGCAGGTGGGCAATCCCCGTGCGGGCGAAGGCCTCGCGCAGATCGCTGCTCAGCCCCTCCTTCCTCGCGAGGATCAAAGCCGAAACGAGCGCGCCCCGGTCACCGTAGCGCTCGTGTAGGCGTTCGACGAGCGAAGCCCTCCACCGCACCGAGGTCCAGCGCCAGCCGCGGTCGCTGCCCGGCACGAGGTCCGTCGAGGTCACGAGAAACCAAGGGCTCCGCTGTCCTTGGCGCCAAGACCCTCCCAGGCGCACCCGCCGACCCGCGAGGATGCCGCCGTCGTGGTCCGTTACGACACGGACCTCACAGCCCGAGTCCTCGACCTGAAACGGAGCGGCGCCTCCTCTGGGTGTGGCGAGGAAATGGCCTGTGATTGTGGTCGAATCAGGCGGGCACGAGTACACGGTGTCCGAGGCAAGACCACTGATCAGCCCGGCGGCGGCAAGCACGAAGAGGATCCATAGCTCGCGGGGACGCCGAGATGCGCCGATGGGCGCGAGAAGAAAGACTGTGACCACCAGCGGCGCGACCGTCACGAGTGCGCCGAAGCGACTCACCGCGACACCGGCCGCAAAGGCCAACGCCGCGGTAGCGACCGGTGGCAGCGACCTCAACTAGGGTCGCCCGTTCCGGCCGGGATCAAGCCTCAGTTCTCTTCTCCGCCTCCCTGGAACAATTCACGCTGATTGCGGTCCATGAACCGACTCCGCTCCTCACGATCTTCCGCCGCGAGCCGGTCGCGTAAGATCCGCCGAACCTTTAGGTCTGACTGAACGCCCGCCACGAGCATGATCACCATCCCCGTGATCAGTCCACCAAACGCGACGACCGTGAGTGGGACTCCGTATAACGTCTTGATGCCAAGGCGGAGCGTGACGCGCTGGCCTCCGTTCAGCGATGCGAAGCCCAAAGAGAGCGCCAGGACAGAGAGAAAACCCAGCAAGCGCCAGAATCGGTTCACGCCCGTTCTGCCAGCGCCGGCTCTTCGACCTCCCTTCCTGCGAACGTCGCGCCGGTCGTGGTCTGCAGCTCGACCATCGTGTACTCGCCGACGCGAGCCGGCTCACCGTCGAAGACGACGACCTTGTTGCGACGGGTTCGGCCGAGGATCTGACCTTCGCTCCGGCCCTTTCGTTCGATCAAGACCCGCTCGACGCGACCGACCTCTCGGGCGTTGATCTCGGCTTGGATGGCACGGCTCACGTCGATGAGCCCCTCCAGCCGCGCTTGTGCCACGTCCGGGTCGATGAAGTCCTCTTCCGGGAGCTTCGTCGCCGGCGTGCCGTCGCGTGGGGAGTACTTGTAGGTGAACGCCTCGTCGAAACGCACCGTGCGCATCAAGTCCAGCGTGTCCTCGTACTCCTCATCGGTTTCACCGGGGAACGCCACGATGATGTCCGTTGAAAGCGCGACGTCCGGGATCGCCTCGCGCACGAGCTCGACCTTTTCGAGCAGCTCTTCTACCGTGTAACGCCGCAACATGCGTTTCAAGGTGCGGTTGTTTCCGGACTGCGCCGGCAGGTGTAGCTGCTCACAGACGGCAGCCTCAGCGGCCATCACATCGACCAGCTCGGGAGTCACGTCGTTGGGATGCGGCGACGTGAAACGCACCCTCTCAATGCCGTCGACTCGCGCCACGTCGGAGAGAAGGCGCGGGAAATTCCACTCGCGCCACTCGTACGAATTGACCGTCTGGCCGAGCAGCGTAACCTCGGTCACGCCGGTCTCCACCAGACCGCGGACCTCTTGAAGAATCTCCGAGGCCGCACGGTTTTTTTCGGGCCCCCGCACGTAGGGCACGATGCAGAACGTGCAACGGTGGTCGCAGCCTCGCTGGATCGGGAGCCAGGCGGTGGGGCCCTCCCCCCGGCGCTGCTCCAGCCCCTCATAGTTCTCCCCGAGGCTGAGATCGAGCACCGCGAGCTGAGGGCCCCTCTTGCTTCGTTTCGGGCCGGCCGCTGCCCGCTTCTGCTCGAGACTCGCGAGGGCGTCAGGTAGAGCCCGGTAGCCGTCGGGCCCCATGACCAGATCGACGTAGGGCGCCTGCTCGAGCAAGGTCTCGCCCAGGCGCTGCGCCATGCACCCGGTCACGCCGATGACCATGTCGGGGCGGTCGCGCTTGAGTCCATTCAGCTGCGCTACGCGGCCGAGCACGCGCTTCTCGGCGTGCTCCCGGATCGCGCAGGTATTGATCAGCACGACGTCCGCCTCATCGGGAGTGGCAACGATGACGTATCCGTTGCTAGCGAGCACGCCTTCCATCAGCTCGCCGTCGCTGATGTTCATCTGACATCCGTACGTCTCGACGTACGCTCGGCGGGCTGGCAGGGGCTCGTTCATGCCGAAATCACGGAAGGTTCATGGGACCATGCAATATACAGATGGTCCGCATCGCCCTGCAGTGTACCTGCCGGAAGCCGCGGGAGCACGCCTGTCAGCGCGCGGTGAGCCGGTGGAACCCCGTCGCCCACCCCGACTCGCAGATAGTCCCCGGTCAGCGCAGTGCCCCCGTCACCTTCTACGACCACCTTGGCGGAACCGCCGATGCGCGTCGTCCGATACTCGCTGCCCTTCGCCTGGGCGATCTCCCGAAGCTCGCGGCTTCGCTCCCCGGACACACGCTGCGGAACCGGGTCAGGAAGGTCGACGGCGACCGTCCCGTCACGTGGGGAGAACGGGAAGACGTGCAGGTAGGTGAAGGGCAGCTCCTCGATCAGCGCTCGGGTCGCTTCGTGATCACGCTCGGTCTCTCCCGGGAACCCTGTGATCACGTCCGCGCCGAGTCCGAGCGGAGACAGGCGTTCGGCGATCTCGAGCACGCGCACACGATACTGCTCACGCGTGTGCCACCGTCGCATGAGCTTGAGAACAGGGTCGGCCCCGCTCTGAAGCGGCATGTGGACGTGGGGAGCGAGCCGACCCTCGGAGGTGGCAAGGAGGTCGATGAGCAAGTCGTCTACCTCCGTGGCTTCGATACTGCCCAGGCGGAACCGCGTGTCAGGGACCCGGTCCAGCAACAGGGCCACGAGGCGCGAGAGCGTCCAGGTCGGGTCCAGATCCCTCCCGTAGTGCCCGATGTGGATGCCTGTCACGACCAGTTCGGCATGCCCACGGGCCAGCAGCAGCGCTTCCGCCACCACCTGTTCGGGCGCTCGGGAGCGCGACTCGCCTCGAGCCAGACGTGTGGCGCAGAAGGAACACCGGCGGTCGCATCCGTCCTGGACCTTGAGCCACCCTCGCGCCGCGCCCCGGCGCGTCCGCAACAGCTCGCCCCCGATCGGTTCGGTGTCGATCCGATCCAGTGACGAGCGGAGCTCGATCTGAACCGGCGCCGCCGGCTCGAGCGCACCGGCGACGGCGACCGGATCATGTCCCTCGATGACCGCAATAACCCCGGGCATCGCCCGGTATTCGTCGGCCTTGAGCGCCGCCGAGCAACCCGCGACTACGACCTGCGCCTCAGGCTTTTCGCGCACCAGGCGACGGATGAAGCGTCGGGCGTCCGCGTCCGCTCGGTTGGTGACCGTGCACGTGTTGACCAAGTAGATGTCGGCGTCGGAGCGCTTGACCATGGTCTCGCCTCCACGCGCTTCCACCTCCTGGCGCATCCGCTCGGTGTCGTACTGATTGGCCTTGCAGCCGAAGGTGTGATAGAAGACGCGCATGCTGGCGATGGTTGCTAATAACCGGATACGCTCAGCGAGAGCGTCGCACGCCAGAACCGCTCCGTGAGCGAGGAGTCGGAGCGCTCACCCCTCTCGAGCGCAAAATCCGCGCCGGCCAGAGTGATCCCGTTCGTCTCATTCAAGATGAAGCCGAAGCCGCCGGCGAAGGCCGTCTCGGTCGCGCCCGAGCTCCCGAACGAGAACGGGAGACTACTCTTCCGGTATCCAAACCGAAGCGGTGCGGTAAGACCCAACAGCCGCGCACGCGACAACTCGAGACCCACACCGAATCCGTTCGTGCTTCCCACGGTGGTGGGAGTCATCAAGTCGTCAGCGACGTCTGCCCAATCGGCGCGAATCACGCTTGCTGTCACGAGTAGTCCGGGTGCCAGCAAGACGCTCGTACCCAACCGGTACTGAAAGGGAAGGTCGAAGGCGCGGTCGCTCCCTTCCGTCCCCTCCGATGCAGTGGCGTTGAGGGAGCCGGACCAAGTCGCGCTACCTGCGACACGGGCGACAGTGCCCACGTCGGCAGCGAAGCCCGCCGTCACGGACGAGCCAGAATAGCTCCACCGGCCGCCCACCTCGTACACGTCGAGGTTCTCGGTCGCGGTCGCCACGCTGAAGTCGCGAATCAACCGGCGCGACACGGAGCCCGCGTACCGACCCACTGTGACGCCTACGCCCAGCCGCTCGCTGAGCCGCCTCGAGTAGCCGAAGTTGACGTGGGAGATGGCGCCGTCCTGCTCGAAGAAGTCCGTAGCATCGGTGGGACCGTCGATCAGTTCGACCGTCACATCACGTTGGCCGTCAAAGCGCTGGTCGAGGAATGAGCCGGAACTTGCCGTAAACATGCCTGAAAAGAGCGGGTACCCGATGCCGAGCAATGGGAAGCGGTTGCCCTGAAAGCTCCCGCTCTCGTCCGCTCCACGCTGGTATTCGACCCAGGACGGCTGCGCCACGAGCACCGCCGAGGGGATGACGAGCAAGCCGGCCGCACCTGGATCACCCGGTAGAATCGAGTGTCCCCACAGACCGATGCCGAGGTTGCCCAACGCCCTTCCGCGCCCATCGATCGGCTCGCCTGGGAGGCCGAGCCCCGCCGCGTTGTAGAGCGACTGCGCAGACAGCGATGCCGCGCTCAACGACAGCGCCGCGGTCAGCACGAAGACGCGCACGCGCACAGGTACGTACCTCACGGTAGCTCCACTGATCGGCCGATGGTTACGATCAACCTGAGGAACGGGGCGTTTTCGTCACCCGGGCCATGGAACGACGCGAACGCGATCGAAACTGGCTCGAAAACCGAGAGCAACGCGAGCGTCTGCGGGGGCTCGAACCCCGCCGCATCCGTCCCTGAGATGAGATTCTGCGCGAAGATCGTGATCGGAATCTCGACGTCCTGACCAGCCTGCTCGCCGAAGAACTCAGGTCCGATGAGGCGCCCCACAAAGCCGACCAGTGAGTTCCCCAGCGGCGCCTTCGGCAACGCCGCCCGACTGAGCACCGGCCGCACGTCGATCGCCACGGTGTCGGTCGGCTGGAACGCCTCTTGAGTTCGTCGGGTCCGGAATACCAGCGCCGCGTAGTTGAGCTCGGAGGCATGGAGTGTCACGGGGCAAGAGACCACAGCACACAGCGCCTCCGGGCCATTGAGTTGCATCGGCATGCGCACGTCGAGAACCGTACGCCAAGCCGGCGCCCCACCGACCCGAATGCCGTCCGGCGGAGGCTCGGGGAACGGGTTGTAGACGAAGCTGATCTCCTCACGCGGCGCCACGAGGAAGAACGTCGAGTCGGGGTTCAGACTCGGACGCGTATTGAGTCGTAGCACGGCCGTCGCGATCTGGATCCGCGCGCCTTCCGTGAGCAGATCGATTCGCGCACCCCGGCTGGCGTCCAGGGTATCGGCCCACGCGGCGATCTGTGCCGAGTCTAGCTCGAACCAGACGGAATCACCCGTCGCCGGGTCCCACTCGGCGGTGCCCAGAGGCACAACGGGCCCGGCGCCTTCCTCCGGCCACAGCCGCCGATCGTTGATCGTGTCGACCGCTGTAGTCCAGGTGACCGTGCTCACGTCCCACTCGTGCTGAATCGCTCCCAGACTCAGCAGCACAGGCCCCTCATTGGTGCTCGCGATCGTGTCCAGGAAGGCGACCAGGCGACCACCGATGTACGTGAGCGACGAATCGGTACGGGTCGTTCCCGTAGTATCCCTCACGGCGACCGACGTGGGATACGCCGCGAAGCGCAACAGAGTCCGGGCGTCGAGTGTGCCCGCGAAGGAATTGGCGAGCACGCCGGTGCCCAACTCTGAAGGGGATCCATAACCACCGATCACCTCGAGGTTGGACGCGAAGTCCTCCCATGGGACGTGCAGCTCCAACGTGATCGGCTCTTCGGGGAGCAGGGCATCGTCGAGCGACGTCGGCGTCTGTTCCTCGCATGCGACGACGCCGAGCGCTGTCAAGCCGAGCAATGATCCGGCAAGGTTCCTACGCACGTTGTCTCGTTTCAATCCTGTCGCCTGCCGGGCCATTCCGGCAGGCCCTCGAAGGGCTCGGGCAGAAGTTCGCCCAATGTCCACTGTTTTCGAAGACCACCCGCCTCCGACACCACGACCAGGTCCGGCGCGAACTCCGCAAGGACCTGACGGCATGCGCCGCACGGGCCGATCGGCCGCTCACCGTCGGTGACGATCGCCACGGCGCGAAAGCGCTTCACCCCCTGGGCAACTGCACTCGCCACCGCTGACCGTTCCGCACACACCGTAAGACCGTACGATGCGTTCTCGACGTTGCATCCCACATGCACGGACCCGTCTTCCGCGAGCAGCGCCGCACCCACGTGGAACGCCGAGTACGGCGCGTACGCCTTTTCCGACACGGCCCGAGCCTCGTCGATCAAACTCTCAAGATCCATCGAGACCCTTCCAAATCCGGGGAATCCGCGCCGTGAGGCCGGTCAGCACTTCGTAGCTGATCGTGCCAGCCAGTCCCGCTACCTCGTCCAAAGTGATGCGACGGTTGCCGTCGCTGCCGATCAGCGTCGCGGTATCGCCGAGCCCAACGTCCGGAACGCCGGTGATGTCTACCACCGTCACGTCCATGGAGATCCGCCCGATGATCGGTACGCGAACTCCCCGTAGCAGCGCATGTCCCCGATTGCCGAGCGCCCGCGGGAGTCCGTCTCCGTATCCGATCGACAGCGTGGCCCACCGCTCCGACTCTTGCGCGCGGTACGTAGCGCCATATCCGACGGTGTCCCCGGGTCCCGCCTGCTTGAGATGCACGACGCGCGCTCGAAGCTCTGCCACGGGTTCCGGAGCCGGGAGGCCCGCGCCCACCTCACCGCCGTACAGGAAGATACCCGGCCGCACCACCGCCACCGCGTACTCGGGGAGCCGCATTGCGCCCGCACTGTTGAGTACGTGAACCACGACGCCATCAGGTGGTTCGAGGCGCTCGAGGGTGACTTGGAGCCGACGCCACTGTTCGTGCACCGATTCAGGACCCTCGTTAGCGGAGTGCAGGTGTGTGTAGCACCCTACCCAGCGAAGCGCCTCTGCGGCCGCCCGTGACACCGCCGGACCCCAGCTGTCTACGTCACGCCAATCGAGGCCGGACCGGCCCATCCCCGTATCGATCTCGAGGTGTATACCAGCGGGCAGTCCGAGAGCGCGAGCCGTGTCTTCGGTCATTCGCAAAGCGTCGAGGCTCGAGATCCCGATCTGCAGGTCGGACCCCAGGGCGGTACGCAGCGAGCCTTCGGGCACCGGGCTCAACACGACGACCGGCCGTGTGATGCCGAGCGCGCGCAGTTGGGCGCCCTCTTCGGCGGTCGCTACCCCGAATCCCCAGGGGTCAGTAGGCTCGAGCGCCCGCACCGCCTCAGCGACACCCAAGCCGTACGCGTCGGCCTTCACCATCGGAAGCAGGCGCGCATGGGGACCGACGGACGACTGGACGGTCTTGGCGTTTCGCAGGAGCGCCGCGGCGTCGATTTCGGCCCAGGCTCGGGAGGTCGGATTCGTTGACATGCGCCGAGAAAGATGCCAAGAACTACCCTCACTTACGACCCCTGGGCTTCATGACCCACACCCCCGACAACGCAGCCGAGCGGCACCACTTTCCAGGGCCCGGGACGCTCGATCGGGCGGTCAAGCTGGTCCGCTTCCTGAGGGAGAACTGCCCCTGGGACGCGGAGCAGACCGCCGAGTCATTGATCCCGCATCTGCTAGAGGAAACACACGAGGTCGTCGACGCGATCCGCGACGGCCGCCCCCAGGACGTAGAGGGCGAGCTCGGCGACCTGCTGCTCAACCTCGCGTTCCAGATCGTCGTCGCTGAAGAGTCGGGCACGATGGATTCGCATAGCGTCTATGCACGGCTCGAAGAGAAAATGATCCGGCGGCACCCCCATGTCTTCGGGGACGGTGAGCGACAGGACTGGGAAGTCCTAAAAGCGGCTGAGCGAAAGGCAGGCGAAAACGTGCTGTCCCGCATGGCGAAGGGGCTCGATCCTCTGACGAAGTCGTACCGGATCCAGGAGCGAGTGGCCGCGGTCGGGTTCGATTGGGAGAGCTACGAGGGGGCGTGGCAGAAGGTCGCCGAGGAGCTGGAAGAAGTACGGGGCGCTGTAGAGTCCGGTGACGCCGAGGCCGTTCAGGAAGAGATCGGCGACCTCCTCTTTGCGGCCGTGAATCTGGCACGGCTCGCGGGGCCCCACCCCACCACCGCCTTGAGCCGAGCAAACACGAAGTTCCAAGCTCGCTTCGAGCGGCTCGAGCAGCTCGCGCTCGAGCGCGGAATCCGGATCGAAAGCGCAGGTCTCGAGGTGCTTGACGGCCTGTGGGACGAAGTGAAACGGGAGGAGCCGGGGCGCTAGTACCCCGCGGCCTTATCCACGCGGTTCCTCCACTCCGTGGGGGCGGCGCCGCGCAGGAAGCAGTCGAGGTCGTGCAGGATGAGCGCCGTCTCCCGCGCCCAGAACCCGCGCGTCACCGCCGATACGTGCGGAGTGATCAGCACATTCGGTAGCGCCCACAGCGGGTGATCCGCCGCGAGCGGCTCCTTCACAAACACATCGAGTCCGGCGCCTCGTAGTCGTCCCTCTCGAAGCGCCGCCACAAGAGCGTCCTCAACGACCAGCCCGCCGCGTGCCACATTGATCAGCAGAGCTCCGGCTTTCATCCTCCGGAGCGCGCCCGCGTCGATCATGCCGCGGGTCTGCTCTGTTTCCGGGGCGGCCAGGACAAGGACGTCGCTCTCGGATAGTACGCGGTCCAGGCCCTCGGCACCGTGAACGACATCGATGTTGGCGGCAAGCGAGCCTCCACCCCCGACAGCCTTCAGCGCCGCGTCTTCGGGCCCGGGCGGACTGCGCTTGAGAGCGATGACGCGCGCACCCAGGCTCGCCGCACGTCGCGCGACCTCTCGGCCGATGCCCCCGTACCCGACGATGCCCAGAGTCGACGTGGAGAGCTCGCTGAGCGGCGCTTCACCTCGATAGTAGGGGTCAGTGTCCCAGTCGGACGTGCGTTGGTTGGTGACCGCTAAGTCGAGTCCTCGGCCGAAGAACAGGATCATGCCGATCACGGTCTCGGCCATCGGCTCCGCGTGGACTTTGGCGGAGTTCGTGAACACCACGTCGCTCGAGAGCATCACGGGGGTCAGGGAGCTGCCGACGCCTGCGGCACCCGAGTGGACCCAACGGAGCGCCCGACCCGCTTCGATGAGCTCGGCGGCGATTCCGTAACCGAAGTAGATCTCCGCCGAGGCGATGGCCTCGAGCACGGCCGCCGACACCCGCCCCCCTCCGTCCCCTGAGCCGTCGGTCTCTTCGTCGATGACGACGAGCTGCCAATCGCCCGGCAGCGCCGCACGAATCTCCTCGGGGACCCACTGCGGCATCGCCCAAATGGGACGCCGGTCCATCATGTCCAACACTGCCCTCGGCACTACGAACTCAGCAGCCCGTGGGAGAGACCAACTCGTCGGGTCATATCATCTTCAGGTATTGGGCGCACTGTACTTCTACCACAATCTGCTAAGGGTACAGCCGGTTCATGAGGCGCGGGAACGGGATCATCTCGCGGATGTGGTGGCGGCCCGTGATCCACCCGACAGTGCGCTCGAGCCCGAGTCCGAATCCCGAGTGCGGGAAGGTGCCAAAGCGCCGCAGATCGAGGTACCACCGGTATGCCGCTACGGGCAGACCCTCCTCCTGGATGCGAGCCAGGAGCCGGTCGTGGTCATCCTCTCGCTGACTCCCGCCGATGATCTCACCGTACCCTTCCGGCGCGAGCAGGTCATTGCAGAGCACCGTTCGTGGATCGTCCGGATTCTCCTTCATGTAAAAGGCCTTGGCGCCCTTCGGATAGTTGTAGACGAAGAGCGGACGGTCCTGATCCTCCATCAGCGACGCTTCGTCGGGCGCGCCCAGGTCCTGCCCCCATTCGGTCTTGGATCCCTTCTGCTTCAGGAGCTCCACCGCTTCGGTGTAGCTGATGCGGGGGAACGGAGTCTTGATGCGCTCGAGATTGCTGGTGTCCCGTTCCAGGACTTCGAGCTCATCCGCGCAATTCTCGAGGGCTCTCTCCACCAGATACGAAACGAACTCCTCCTGCAGACGCATGTTGTCGTCCGAGTCCGCGAATGCGACCTCAGGCTCGATCATCCAGAACTCGGTCAGGTGTCGCCGTGTCTTCGACTTCTCCGCCCGAAACGTCGGACCGAAGCAGTACACTTTTTTGAACGCGGGGCACGCGGCCTCGACATAGAGCTGACCCGTCTGCGCTAGATAGGCCGTCTCGCCGAAATACTCGGTCTCGAAGAGCGTCCCGGCATGCTCACCGATCACACCCGTGAGAATAGGCGTATCGATCCGGGTGAAGCCGCGGCCGTAGAAAAAGTCGTGGATCGCCTGCGAGACCTCCGCGCGCACCTTGAGGCTGGCCCGCTGCAGCGAGGAACGCAGCCAGAGATGTCGGTGATCGAGTAGGAAGTCGACCCCGTGCTCCTTGGCCTGGATCGGGTATTCGTCCGCGCCCGACAGCAACGACAACGCCCTGACCCCGAGCTCGTATCCGCCGGGCGCCCGCGCATCCTGCTTGACCTCACCCGTGACGGTGACGAGCGACTCTTGCGTCAACGCGCCGTGCAGCGTCCATGCGGCTTCCTCGATCTGATTCTTGAGCAGGACGGCTTGCACGGTGCCGGTGCCGTCCCTGACCACGAGGAACGCGACCTTGCCGTGACCACGGGTCGTCTCCACCCACCCCCGCACGGTGACGGTCTCACCGACATGCTCACCCAACCGTTCGATATCGACCATTAGTCCGCTCGAAGTCGTCGATTCCCGGCGTACGCGGGACGTCCAGCCCGGTCCCTGTTTGCTCCGCAAGACATGAAGAGTGGAGTCGAGGGCGGCATTAGGGAAGCGCTCGCGACGCCAACGCCTACCCGACGCCAAACATCTCCAGACGCTCTCGATACCGCGACTCCAAGAGTTCCCGCATCCGCCTCTGCGCGGGCTTCTGGAGCTCGGGATCCGCGGCGACGAGTTCACGAGCCGCGCGCTGGGCCTCGATCAAGAGATCCTCATCCGTCATGAGATCCGCGAATCGTAGCAGCGGATCGCGCCCGTGCTGCTGGCTACCGAAGAGATCTCCTTGGCCTCGGATGCGAAGGTCGGCGCGCGCGATCTCGAATCCGTCTGAGGTGTCGCGGAATACCTTGAGGCGCTCCGACGCCTCCTCCACGGGCTCTGCGATCATGATGCAGTGGCTCTCGGCCGCCCCGCGACCCACGCGCCCCCGTAGTTGGTGCAGCTGTGAGAGTCCGAAGCGCTCGGCGTGTTCGATCACCAGCACGGTGGCGTTGGCCACGTCGATGCCGACCTCTATCACGGTGGTAGCGACCACGAGGTCGAGGTCCCCCGCCAAGAACGAACGCATGACCGCGTCCTTTTCCGCCGGCCGGAGCTGGCCGTGCAGAAGCCCGAGGCGACGCTCGGGGAACACTTCCTGTCGAAGGCGCTCGAATTCTTCGGTTGCGGCGAGCAGATCCACCTTCTCGGATTCGCTCACCAGAGGATAGACAATGTATGCCTGCCTCCCTTCCGCCAGCTGTTCGTCGACGAAAGCGTACACAGCGTCCCGGCGGTCGGGGGTCCTCAGCACGGTCGTGACCGGCTTTCGACCCGGCGGCAACTCGTCGAGCACGCTGAGGTCGAGATCGCCATAAAGGGTCATCGCGAGCGATCGAGGGATCGGCGTCGCGGACATGACCAGCACATCAGGACGGAGGCCCTCCCTCTCGACCAACGCCATGCGTTGCCGTACGCCGAAGCGGTGCTGTTCGTCGACGATGACGAGCCCGAGCCGAGCGAAGCTCACGGTGTCCTGAATGAGCGCGTGCGTACCGACAACAATGCGAACCTGTCCAGACTCGATGGACTCGAGCGCCTCACGGCGCTCGGAGGCGGTGAGGCTGCCCGTGAGTAGGACGACGTCGACGCCCAACGGCTCGAGCCATTCCGTGAGCTTACGCGCGTGCTGCTCGGCGAGGATCTCCGTTGGCGCCATGAGCGCGGCTTGATAGCCGCCCTCCGCGGCTAGCAGCATGGCAAAAACTGCTACGACGGTCTTGCCCGATCCCACGTCACCCTGCAGCAAGCGGCTCATGCGCCGCTTCGACCTCATGTCCCGGTAGATCTCCCTCAGCACCGCGGCCTGAGCAGTCGTCAATGCAAAGGGGAGGCCCTCGTGCAGCGGTCGAATCAGTTCGTTGGTCCGCTCGTGCGTGATGCCCTCCTCGACTTCGGTCGCGCGCCGTCGGGCTTGGGCTTGCACGAGCTGCAGGAAGAAGAGCTCGTCGAAAGCGAGTCTGCGCCGTCCGACTTCGGCGTCGGAGAGGCTCGCGGGACGGTGCAGCGCCGACAGCGCCTCGCCCAGACTCGGGAGCCCGCGCGAGGAGCGCTGCTCCTCGGTGAGGTATTCGTCGTCGTCGGCCCAGGAGAGCAACTCGTCGAGGTTGCTCCCCAAAATCCTTCGCAGCAGCCACTGCGGAACATCTTCGCTCGCGGGATAGCTGACGAAGATCGTGCCTTTGTCGGGCTCGCCGTCCCCGGACCGCGACAGCAACGAGTACTCACGTGGGTGGATCTGACGCCCGTGGAAGAACTTCACCGGACCCGTCACGAGCAGCGTGTCGCCAGCGCGGATCTTACGATCCAGCCACGGCTGGCCCGGCCAAGCGACCGTGATCATGCCCGTATCGTCTTCCAGGACGACCTGGAAGATGCGCAGGCCGCGGCGGGTCGGGATGACCCCTTTGCTGCGCACCCGACCGACCGCGGTCGCGTCCAGGCCGACCTCGAGGCTTCCGATAGGGGTGAGGGTCGACGCATCGTCGTAGCGCCTTGGGATGTGGTACAGGAGATCTCGAGCAGAGGTAATGCCCATGTTCGCCAGAGCGTCCGCTCGCTTCGGCCCCACCCCCTTGAGGAACTGGGCCGGGCGGTCGAGCTGGGAGAAGCTCACGCCCACTTCATGACTCGAAGACTCCCTCCACGAATGCCTGAGGCTCGAAGCTCTCGAGGTCGTCCAGCCCCTCGCCGGTCCCAACGAGTTTGATCGGCACGCCGTACTCCTCACGCAGTGCCACGACGATCCCACCGCGTGCCGACGAGTCCATCTTGGCGAGCACGATCCCGCTCACGTCGACCACTTCCTTGAACGCGGCAAGCTGGCGCACCGCGTTCTGACCGACGGTGGCATCCAATACCAACAGCGTTTCGTGCGGAGCACCCTCGATGCGCCGCCGCACCACCCGGTCGATCTTCCCGACCTCCTTCATCAGCCCCGTGTTCGTATGGAGACGTCCAGCTGTGTCGATCAGCACGACCTCAGTGCCTCGGGCTTCGGCCGCGTCGAGCGCGTCGAACGCGACCGCCGCGGGATCCCCGCCCTGCTCGCCTCGAAGGAAATCGGCACCGATCCGGGAAGCCCATATCTCCAACTGTTCGACCGCGCCTGCCCGGAAGGTGTCAGCTGCGGCCAACATGACCTTGCGGCCTTCCCGCACCAAGGAGTTGGCGAGCTTCGCCACCGAAGTGGTCTTTCCGACCCCGTTGACCCCCACCATCAAGTAGACCGTTGGGCCAGAGTCGGCGGCGCGCAGGAACACATCGTGGGTGCCTTCCAGGATCGCCCGGATTTCTCCTTTCAGCGTCTCCACGAGCTGCGCGCCTCCCCGGGCCTGGCCCCTGCGCAGGGTCTCCTCCACCCGCGCGACGAGGCGCATCGTCGCGGATACGCCGAAGTCCGCCGCCAAGAGCCGCTCTTCGAGAGCCTCGAGCGAAACGTCGTCCCTTGCTCCCGCGACGAAGCGAACGTCGGTCAGCGCCAGGTCGACGACCCTCCGCCACAGGCCCTTTTTCCGCTCCAGCTGGTTCTTGAAGAGCCGAGCCATCAGCGGAGTCCCGTTCGGCGCCGCGCGACCCATTCCGCACACAGCAGCGTGATGAGTAGCAAGTACGGCCAGGGAGACGTGCGCAGCGGACGCCCACCGCGCGCGCCAGCGAGTGCCGCCGCCCTCGCACCCATCGGTTCCGGTAGCGTCGGTGTCGGAATCATCTCGGACGAGTTCGCGGATACGTCGAATCGACCCGCCGCAAGTACTTCACCCGTTAAATTCGACGCCCGATAGTGGTACAGCCCCGGAGCCATCGTGCCGAGGGACCGCGTCGTTCCTCCGCGGAACACGGTGTCGGCGACTACGGAATCCCCCCTCAGGATGTTGATTCGCACGGCAGCGGAGTCACGCGGCAAAGACCAAATGACAGGATCACCGCGGTCGAAAACCCACCGTACCGGTCGCGGCTCCGGTGCAACCAGGGAGTCGCCGGCGAGCACCCATCCGGCGACTCCCGACCAGAGGCGGCGATACGCGTCGCGGCCCGCGCCCTCTCGCATCGCCCAGCGCCAAAATCCGGAGGCGAGCCCGAGCGCCCTCCGTCCCCCGGCGTGCGTGTCGAGGTGGAACGCCGCCGCGGGAGCGCCGATACCTCGAAGCTGGAGGTTCAGGGGAGAAACCACAGTGATAGCGTCCGCGGGAACCAGGACATCTGTGAGCGGAGGAAGCCCGAGGAACTCAGCACCCGAAAGTTCACCGACCAACGGCGAAGCCGGGATGTCGCCAGAGGCGTACCACTCCCCTCCTAACGGCGTCGCCGTCCGCACGCCGGCGAGCGCGGCCCCCTCACGATCGCCCGCGAGCAGAATCGCGCTGGACGTGCCCTCCACGAGCCGGCGGCTCCACTCATCGGCGTCACCGTGAAGGCCGTGCACGACGACCAGCGCCGCATCGCGAACCGCTCGCCCAACCGTCGCTGAGTCGACGGGACCGGCTCGCTCCACCGCCGGCCCGATGGAAACAAACCATTCCGCTCCCACGCGCAGGTAGCCGACCCCCGGGAGGCCCGTGACGTCCTCGAGCACCGACAGCAGGAAGCGGGGCTCCCAGTCGGGCTCCAGCGACACGAGCACCAAAGCTCCCTCCTCGTGGCCGACGGTCGCGTAGGCGATCGCCTCGTCGTCCGAAGCGAAAGCGTCGGACGCGGCGGTCACCCGTGCCGAGTACCGGATGCGGCCAGCACCGTTGGGGACCGGAATCTCGATCTCGACACGACGGCGGAGGCCGGGGTCTGGTAGATCCACGAGCTGGGAGACCACGATTTCTCCGTCGACCCGCACCTCGAGTGTTACGCTGTCCGCGCCGACGCCGTGCACTTCCGCCATGGCCGTGACCGTGCCCTCGGGGCGGGCAGCATCCGGGACGTCGAATGCCGAGATACCTGCATTGACCAGTTCGGCGCCGAACGCCTCGAAGTCGACCTCCAGAGGCAGCGCCTCGAGCGCGGCGCGCACCGCGACGCCGTCCTCGAATCGGAGATCCGAGAGCACTCGGACGGTACCGACACCGGCCTCGGCGGCGCGCTCCAGTGCCGGCGCTAACAAGGTCCGAGTCTGGTCGGGGGAGTAGTCGAGTCCTTCAGGAGCACCGGTGTTGGCGCCGAACGTCACCACGCCCCAGCCCTCGCCGGCGAGCTCGACCGCCCTCGCCTGGGCTTCCTGCCAGGGACTCGACCCTTCGACCTCGGCGGTCATGCTGAGCGAGGCGTCGAGGAGAACCCACTGGGTCGACGTCGCGGTCGTGCCCGTCCCCGGGATCCGAGGATCGAAGAGCAGCGCCAGGATCACGACGAGCGTCAGGGCTCGAACGGAGGCCAAGAGGCGTGTTCCACGCACGGGAAGCTCGACGCGCAGGTATACCCAAAACGAATAGCCGGCGAGTGCTGCGGCGAGAACGACGAACAGTAGACCCCGAGTCATGCCGGCTGCGAAGCCGCTACCGCGCGCCCCCGGGGTCGTCCTCGGGCAGGTCGGGCTCTTCGTCCGCGGCAAATACACGAACCGGCCCGGCACCCGGGATCGCTTCGAGCAGCGAGACGCGAGTGGTCATCTCTTCCAGCCAACGCAAGCGATCCTCCGACGGCACCGGGTCCCCGGCCGGGAGGTCCATCAACAGCGGATCGATCTGCCGCCCGTCGCTGAGAATCTCGTAGTGGAGGTGCGGACCTCCCGCGAGGCCCGTCATGCCGACGTATCCGATGATGTCGCTCTGTCGGACACGAGTGCCGAGGTTCACACCAGGGCGGAAGCGACTCATATGGGCATAGCGGGTGATGAAACCGTTGGGGTGCCGAATCTCGATCATGTTGCCGAATGACCCCTTTGCACCACGGTGGACCACAACACCGTCGGACGTAGCCATGATCTCCGTGCCGCGGGCCGCGGCGTAGTCCACGCCGCGGTGCGCGCGCCACGTCTTGAGGATCGGGTGGAAACGCGAGTTTGTGAAGCGCCCAGAGATGCGCCGGTACGTCAGCGGTTTCAGCAAGAAGGCCCGCCGGACCGACTCCCCGTTCAGGTCGAAGTAAGAGCCGTCGCCGTCATCGTTCGGGTCGAACCAGATCGCGTGGTACGCCGTGCCCGAGTTGACGAACTCTGCCGCGAGCAAGCGACCCGCTCGCATGGAGCCATCCGGCCGGACCTCGCGCTGGAACGCGAAGCGGTACGTGTCTCCGACACGGGTCTGACGAGAGAAGTCGACCTGCCACTTGAAGACGTTGTCGAGCGCATCGATGAGACGGGCCGCGTCGCCAGCCGTCATGCGATTGAGCGCAGGGTTCCCGACCACCGCCGCCCAAAGGTTGGTCTCGATCTCGCCCGTGGCGGTCATCGTGTCGACATAAACGGGTGTTGGCACGAGCTCGGAGGACCAGGCGCCGCTGACCAGGGAAAGTCGCACGGTCACGTCGCGGCTCACCTCCACGTCGACGCCGCGCAACGACTCGTCGCCCTTGCTGAAGCGAAGCGTGACCTCGGTCCCGGCTCGCATTCGCCGGGGATCGGCGTGCTCCTGCAGCGCGAGGAAGAGCGACGCTTGTTGGTTGTAGCTGAGGGAGCCCTCCAGCAGCTGCCCGAGCGTCTGCCCCCGGCGGAGCGCCAAGATCCGGATGTGCTCCGCGGGCTCGGCGTAGACCGCACTCAGCGTCCCCACATCGGGCGGCACCTGGTAGCACGACGCAGGCGCGGCAACGCCAAGCGTCACCATGAACCACTTCCAGCGGGTGTGCTTCCCAGTTTTCACCAAGTACATGCCTCCAAAGTACTACGACCGCCCGGCGGACGTCTCCACCGGGCGGCCCGTCGCCTCAGAATCAGCCGGTGCTAGGGCACCGGCCTAATCCATTTGGCGACGGATGAACGTCGGAATATCGAGCTCCACGAGCTGCGCGCGCGAGACCGTCTGCTCCGGGAACCTGTTCAGAGGAAGAACCTCCTCCACACCTCCACCACCCACTGCCATGCGAACCGTCTCGAACTGAGCCACCTCTTGAACGACCGGCGTCTGGGCCGGCACCGCCCTGGGCTGGGTCTGCGGCCGGGATCGCCGGAAGTCGCCCGGAATCACCTTTTCGTCTTCGGCGGTATCGAAGCCTGTGGCGATCACCGTCACGCGGATCTTGCCCTCTAGATCCGGGTCGTGGACGGCACCAAAGATGATCTCCGCCTCGTCTCCCGCCTCCTCCTGGATAATCGAAGAGATCTGTGTAACCTCGTCAATGGCGAGGTCCAGGCCCCCGGTGATGTTGATCAAAACACCTTTCGCACCGGCGATGGACACGTCGTCGAGCAGCGGAGAGGAGATCGCCTCCTGGGCCGCCTCCTGCGCCCGGTTGTCACCCTCGCCGAAGCCCGAGCCCATGAGCGCCGGACCCCGTGCAGCCATGATGGTGCGCACGTCCGCAAAGTCGACGTTGACCTCACCCGTCACACGGATGAGGTCGCTGATGCCCTGTGTGGCATTCAGCAGCACCTCGTCCGCCTTCTTGAGCGCGTCGCGGAAGGACGTCCCCTTCGGCACGACGGCAAGCAACCGGTCGTTGGGCACGAGTATCATCGTGTCCACACTGCGACGAAGCTCAGCCAACCCCTGGTTCGCCTGGCGCTCCCGCTTCTTGCCCTCGAACGAGAACGGCTTCGTCACGACCCCGATCGTGAGCGCACCCATTTCACGGGCAATCTCGGCGACCATCGGAGCAGCACCCGTTCCGGTACCGCCGCCCATGCCCGCTGTCACGAACACCAGGTCGGCTCCGTCGAGTGCCCTGCGCACGTCTTCTTCACTTTCGGCGAGCGCCTGACGCCCCACTTCAGGGCGTGCGCCGGTGCCGAGACCACGCGTCAGCTTCTTCCCGATCTGCAGCGTGACCTGGGCACGCGAACGCTTCAGCGCCTGGGCGTCGGTGTTCATCGAGATGAACTCGACGCCCTCCAAGTCTTCGTCGATCATGCGATTGACGGCGTTGCCGCCCGCACCACCGACCCCGACCACCTTCATTCGGGCGTTTCGGACTGGAGTCTCCTCGAACTCGAAGATCATCATGTCTCCTCCCTAGCGGAGTGTTGGAAAAGCGAATGTGTGAGCGGCCTTCTAGGCACCGGAGCGTCCACTAGAAGAACTCCTTCAGCCACGTGCCGAGCTTCGTGAGCATGCCAGAGGTGATCGTGGATGCCCCACGCCCGGTCTCTGCGAAACGGTCCGCGCCCCAGAGCGCGAGCCCAGTCGCGATGGCGAAGCGAGGGCGGCCGACGGAGTCGGCGAGCCCGCTGAGGCCCTCGCTCGGCACGCCCAACCGCACCGGTGAGGCGAAGATCTGTTGGGACAGCTCGAGGATGCCGGGAATCGCGACGGTACCCCCTGTGAGTACGACGCCGGCGCCGAGCTTGTCCAGCAAGGCGTGGTCCTGGAGCTCGCCCTGCACCAGACTGAACATTTCGTCCAGGCGCTGCTCGACGATGTGCGCGATCAACTCACGCGCGACGGCCCGTCTCTGGCCTGGCGACGGTCCAGGCATTTCTACGGTTTCGCGGGGATCGACCAACTGCGCGAACGCCGTGCCGTAGTGCTCCTTGGCTTTCTGCGCTTCTGCGTATGGAACCGACAGACCACGGACGAGGTCGGCGGTAAGCGTGTTGCCGCCGAACGGCAAGATCGCCACGTGCTGCACCTTGCCCTCGTAGTACACTGCTAAGTCCGTGGTTGAAGCGCCGATCTCGACCATCGCCACACCGACTTCCTTCTCGTCTTCGGTGAGCACGGCACGAGCTCCCGCGAGGGGCTCCAGCACGAGCTCCTGAACGCGGTACCCCGCTCGGTTGACGGCCTTGCGGATGTTCGCCGACGCGGTGATCGCGCATGTGACGAGGAAGACCTCGGCTTCCAGTCGGACACCGGCCATGCCGAGTGGATCCTTGATCCCGCGCTGCCGGTCGACCCTGTACTCCTGCGGAATCGCGTGCAGCATCTCCCGGTCCGGTGGCAGCGCGACAGCGCGCGCGACCACGTGCACGCGGTCGACATCGTCCGCCGTGATGTCGTCTTCGGAGACCGCGACCACGCCCATCGAGCTCGTGGCTCGCACGTGGTCACCCCCGATCCCGGCGTACACGCGATCGACGGCCACGCCGGCCATGAGTTCGGCTTCCTTGAGCGACGTGCGGACCGACTCCGTCATCTCCTCGATGTTCGTCACTGTGTCGCCGCGCAGACCGCTCGTGCGGGTCTGGCCGACGCCGAGGATCGTGAGACCTGGCCGCCGGAGATCCCCCATGATCTCACCGATCACAGCGCATGTCTTCGTGGTCCCGATGTCGAGTCCCGCGATGAGGTTTGAACGCATCTAGTGTCCCCTCCCGGAAGTTGGGCGCGCACCGAGGGTGCCGAGGCGCCACCCTGGGAAGGCGCGACGACGAGTCATAGCACGGCTATGGGGCACCCGCGCCGCAGGCGTGGGTCGAGGAGCAACCGGGGACCCGCTCGCAGCAAAGCGAGTGGGTGCAGGGTGGATGCATCGGCGCCCGAGCCGAGCGGCCGTCCAGGTTGTCGTAGCCGGCCTGTCCCACCGCGAGACGATCGAGCGCAGCGAGATCAATGCCGGCGAACTTCCGGGAGGGGACACTATCGTCACCGTCACTTTCCGCTGGTGCGACGGACCACCACCTGGTCCGCGAATCGCAGGTCTATCACTTCAGGCACTTCGCCCGATGTGTTCGAGGCCGCGTGAGCGAGCGCGTTCAAGGCCTCGCGAAGGCGGTCCTGCGACACACCGAGGGGCAGCAGAAACTCCACGTCGGGCTCGATCCAGCGTGCGACGATCGTCCGGCGCTCCCCCCACCGCACCTCGGAGACCATCTGCAAGAACGCGGTGTCGATACTCATGAGGCGAGCGACCTCGGCCACGAGCTCACGCGCTTGCCCCGGAAGCAGCCTCGAGCCGGCTGCGGGAGCCCGACCCACGTCGACGAGCGGCAGGTCGAGACGGTGCTCAGCGGGATCGAGCGGAAGTAGGATGCCTTCCTCGTCGACGGGCACGACCGTCGGGGTCGAGACCAAGGCCACCGGTACGCGTTCACCGATCGTGATCACGAGCGCGTTCGGAATCCTGCGCTCGACTTCAACTGTCCGAACCAGCGGGTGGGCTCGAAGCGCTTCGGCCCATGAGTCGAGGTCACCCCAAACCGACGTGTCAGGCCCGACACGTATCGCCTCGAGCACATCTGAGCGGGTGAGGTAGCGCACTCCCCGGATCTCGACTTCGGTGACCCGGAACGCCTCCATCTCAGAGAGCGCTTCGGGAACACGCCCGCCCCACGTCCACGCGGCGCCGAGAAGAACGGTCGCGAGCAGGATGCGGAGTTCTCTACGCATGGACGCTCGCCTCCAGGCCATCGAGCACCGTCTGCCCCACGTCTTCGATCGAGCCGGCCCCGAGCGTTAGCAGCACGTCACCCGGGCGAAGTTCGTCCAGGAGGGCTTCCGGCAGAGCGCCGACTTCTGCCACGTAGCGCACCTCTCTCAGACCCGCCCGCTCCAGCGCCGCTACTACGGTCTCCCCGGTGATTCCGGGGATCGGGGCTTCTCGGGCCGGGAACACGTCGGTGACGTAGGCGAGGTCGGCGGACGCCAGCGAGACCCCGAAGGCGTCCGCAAAGTCGCGCGTCCGTGAGTACAAGTGTGGCTGGAACGCCGCCACGATACGGGCTGCCGGGAACATCGAATGCGCCGCCGCGAGCGTCGCTTCGATCTCGGTCGGGTGGTGCGCATAGTCGTCGATCACGACTACGCCGTGGGCTTCTCCGAGCCGCTCGAAGCGGCGTTTCACCCCACGGAAGCTCGCGAGTGCTTCCAGGATCGCCGCCCACTCGGCGCCCAACGCCCTGGACACGGCGGCCGCCGCGAGAGCGTTGCGCAGGTTGTGTACTCCCCCCATCGAGAGCGTCAGCTCGCCAACCCCGACCCCCTCTTCTACGACCCGGCAGCTCGTTGTCGCCGAGGTGACTCGTACGTCGATGGCTCGCAGCATCGAGCCGGCCGACATCCCGTAGGAGAAGCCCGCGGAGCCGGCGCCCGGCAGTAGCGACGCAGCGCCGTGGTCGTCGGCGCACGCCACGATCCGGCCACCGTTCCGCATGCCGCGGAGAAAGGTCAGGAAGCCCTCGCGCACACCTTCGAGGTTGCCGTAGATGTCGAGGTGATCCGCCTCGAGATTGGTGACCACGGCCACGTCGGGCGTGAGCGCGTGGAACGAGCGATCGTACTCGTCGGCCTCCACGACGAAGAGGTCGTCGGACCCGAAGCGGAGATTGCCCGACCAGCCCGGCACACGCCCACCGACCAGGCCCGTCGGGTTTTTCCCGGCTCTGGCGAGCACCTCCGTGGCCATCGCCGTCGTCGTCGTCTTGCCGTGGGTGCCGGCGATCGCGACTACGCACCCCGCGTTCACGCATGCACCGAGCGCCTGCCCGCGCTTGAGCACCGGGATTCCGCGCTCACGTGCACGCAGCATCTCGGGGTGGCCCGCCGGCACTGCGGATGTGACGACCAGCGCGGACGCCTGTTCGACGTGCGAGTCGTCGTGACCCAAGTGAATCTCCGCGCCGAGAGCACGCAGGTCGACGAACGCCTGACTCTCCTTCAGATCGCAGCCGGTTACCCGCCCCCCTTGCCGCAGGAGGAGTTCAGCGAGCGCGAACATGCCCACGCCTCCGACCCCGACGAAGTGGACGGGCTGCTCCGCCGCGAGCGCGCGCAGATCAACGTGCACGCCGGTCATCGGATGTCTCCCCGTGTGGTGAGGAGCCCCTCGACATCGGCGGCGATCTCGCCGGCAGCGCCGGGCCGCGCGCGACCCAGCGCTGCGCCACGCATGTTGGCGAGAGACGCTTCGTCCTCGGCCAGGCACACCACCTCGGCCCACAAGCGCTCACCGGTGAGGCCCGCCTGGTGTGCTACAACCGCCGCGCCGGCCTCGGCGAGCGCCATGGCGTTAAGTGCTTGGTGGTTTGCGGCCGCGGTCGGTAGTGGAACCAGCACCGCCGGCAAGCCCTGATTCAGCAATTCCGCCGTGGTCATCGCGCCCGCCCGGCTCACAGCGAAGTCCGCGGCAGCAAGCGCCGAGGGCATATCCTCGATGTAGGGGAGCACATGCACCCAGGGCGGATCGCCCAATCGCGCGAGCCTTGCGGCCACCGCCTCGTGATGCTTCGAACCGGTGGACCAGAGAAGCCAAAGTCGCTCGGGCCGACTGAGCACACTCCCGACCACGCCGTCGATCGCCTGAAGGATCAGTTCGTTGAGCGCGAGCGAGCCCTGGCTCCCGCCCGTTACGAGCGCTACGAGCGCGTCGGCGGGCAGTTCGAAGAGGCTGCGTGCCTCCGCTCGACTGCGAGGTGAAGTAGCCCGCACCGGGTTGCCACTCTGACGCACCCGGCCCTGCACACGTCTCGGCAACCGCCCAATCGCTTCGGGGAAGGCAACGTGGATCGTGACCGCGAAGCGGCTGAGAACGCGCGTCACCAAGCCGGGCACGGCGTTCTGCTCTTGCAGCACCAGCGGCACGCCCAACATGCCTGCGACGAGCCCCGCAGGGGTTCCCGCGTACCCACCGGTCACCACGACGGCCTCCGGCCGTAGGCTGCGAAAGAGCCGCGTGACGGTATAGAGCGACGAGCACAGGGCCGGGACGGCACGCCAGCTCGACATGGGCCTCGTGCGATCGATTCCCCGGACCGGGAGCAGATAGTGCTGTTCGCCCCGCTCCGGGAGGATTCGAGCCTCCAGGCCCCGGGTGGCACCGATGAAGACCGCGCGGACATCGCGTCGTCGTGCCCTGAGCGCATCTGCGATCGCCAACGCAGGGTAGAGATGCCCCCCAGTCCCGCCGCCCGAGAAGACGACCACGGGGCCCTCATGCACGGGCCGCCTTTCCGCCCGGAGCTGCACGGGCCACAGAAATGAGGACGCCCATCGCGGCCAGCGTAACCACCAAGTTCGAGCGTCCCCATGAGACCAGCGGCAACGAGAGCCCAGTCGGTGGCAGCAAGCCGAGGCCGACCGACATGTGCAGCACGGCCTGGAGCGCGATCAGGTTGGTGAAGCCGAGCGCCAGCAGCTCGCCGAAAAGATCCTGCGCCCGGCTCGCGATCCGGAACCCGACGAGCACGATGCTCATGTAGAGCGCGACCAGGAAGAGGACCCCGAGCAGGCCCCACTCCTCCCCGATCATGGCGAAGATGAAGTCGTTGTGGGCCTCTGGCAGGAATCCGAACTTCTGCCGCCCCTCCCCTATTCCCACGCCCGTCAAGCCGCCGGAACCAAGTGCAACGAGCGACTGACGGACCTGGAAGCCCGCGCCGGAGGGATCCACCGCCGGGTTCAGGAAGGCCTCGATCCGGTCGCCGCGGAAGCCCACGGCGAGTTGCTTCTGAAGGAAGGGCACGATCAGTAGCCCGAGGAGCAAAAAGTGCGAGACCCGTACTCCGGCCGCGAAGACGATCATGACGCCGAGCAGCCCGATCAACACCGCTGTGGAGAGATCGGGCTGCAGCGCTATCGGGACCAGCACCAGCGACCAGATCACGAGAAAGGGCGCGAGTCCCTTCCGCAGCGACCGAAAGTGCGGTGCCTTCTTCACCGCCATCGCGGCGGTCCACACGATGACGGCGATCTTCGCAAACTCCGAGGGCTGCCCCGATACAACACCGACCTGCAGCCAGCGACGCGAGCCCTTGATCTCCGGCGCAATCGCTTCGGTTCCGGGGAGAACGAGCACGACGAGTGTCGCGACGCTCACCCACAGCAACGGCCAGGACAGACGTTGCCACCAACGGTAGGGCGTCAGCGCGCACGCGGTCAGGACCAGAAGCCCTGCGCCCGCGCCGGTAGCCTGCCTCAATAGGTAGTAGGTGTCGGGTAGGCCCTGTCGCATCGCCAGCACCGATGAGGCGCTGTAGAGCGTCACGAGCCCGAAGGAAAGCAGCAACACCGTGAGCCCCATCACCGCCACACCTTCCCAACCGCGCCCGAGCCCGGAGTCGGGCAGGAGGATAGGCCCGGCGGGCGCGACGTCCATGGGGCGGGCCGTCACGCAGCTCCCCTCGCGAGCGCTGTGAAGAGGCGCCCTCGTTCTTCGTAGTTCTCGAACATGTCGAAGCTCGAGCACGCCGGTGAGAGCAGGACGACATCGCCAGGCTGTGCGATGGCGGCGGCGCGGCGCACGGCGCTCTCGAGCCCGCCCGCGACCAGGTCGCTTCCCGACAGTTCACTTACGAGCCGCGACCCGGCGGCGCCGTAGGCGATGACCGCGCGCACGCCCGCGCCGTCCGGCACGAGTCGGGAGAAGTCCTCTCCCTTGTCCTTGCCGCCCACCAGCAGCACGACCGGCCGATCCAGGCTCTGGAGCGCGGAGCGGGTCGCCGCGACGTTGGTCGCCTTGGAGTCGTTGACCCAGAGCACGCCATCGCGGTCGGCCACCGGCTCGAGCCGGTGGGGGAGCGGGCGTGCCGTCCGCAGACCACTCCTCAATCCCTCCGCATTCGCCCCCGCGAGCCGTGCCGTGATCGCTGCCGCGAGCGCGTTGCCCAGGTTGTGACGACCGAGCAGCGGCAGCTCCTCCGTTGGGATCAGGGCATCGGCCTGGCCTTCGGTGCGAAGCGTCAGCGCGCTCCGGGAGACGAAGGCGTGCGTTCCCGGGTTCTCCAACTCACCGAAGAAGAAGCGAGTGCCCGGGGTCTCCGCCATCAGAGACACGACAGCGGCGTCCCCCGCCGGTAACACCCAGACGCTGTCCGCGTCGGCACGGTTGAAGATCCGTGCTTTGTCGGAATAGTATGCGTCGAGACTCGAGTACCGGTCGAGGTGGTCGGGTGACAGGTTCGTGATCACTCCGATGTCCGGCCGAAACGTGTCGACGTCGGCGAGCTGGAAGGAGCTCATTTCCAGTACGTACCAATCTGGAGACTCCTCGAGCAGAGCGAGCTCCGAGGCCGCTGGCGCGAGCCCGCCGCCCACATTGCCGCCCACAGCCGCGCGGAGCCCGGCCGCCTGGAGCAGGTGCCCCACCAAGAGCGTCGTCGTCGTCTTCCCATTGGTTCCCGTGACCGCGATCAGTGGTGCAGAGAAGAACCGAACGGCGAACTCAGGCTCGGAGATCCACCCAACACCACGATCCGAGAGCGCTCGAAGCACCGGAGCGGCGGGGAGTATTCCGGGACTGACAACGACGAGATCGGCTCCCGCCAATCGCTCGAGGTCGTGTCCTCCCATCTCGACCCTGGCGCCTGCTGTTCGCAGGTCGGCTCCACCAGCTGCAACTGCGGGTTCAGTACACAAATCCGAGACATAGACGTCTGCTCCTCTATCGAGGGCCAATCGGGCCGCGGCGATGCCGCTGGCTCCGAGGCCGATGATCGCCACACTCACTCCACTCAATTCGCTCATTACCCATTTCCACTTCGCCTGATCACAGCATACTCGCTCACCTGATCTTGAGGGTTCCGAACGCGAGCATCGCGAACAGGATTCCGAGGATCCAAAAGCGCGTTACCACCTTCGGCTCGGGCCAACCGAGCTTCTCGAAGTGGTGATGGATGGGGGCCATCCTGAAGACGCGTCTGCCCTCCCCGAACCGGGCGCGCGTGTATCGGAAGTAGCTTGTCTGCACGATCACCGAGAGGATCTCCATGACGAAGACGCCGCCGACGATCACCAGCAGGAACTCAGCCTTGAGTAGGATCGCCATGACCCCGATCGCGCCGCCCAACGCAAGGGAACCGGTGTCACCCATGAAGACCTCGGCTGGGTGAGCGTTGAACCACAGGAATCCGATCGCGGCACCTGCGAGCGCGACCGCGAAGATCGCGAGCTCACCCGCGCCGGGTAGCGCGAAGAAGCCCAGGTAGTTCGCCCAATCGGAACGGCCCGCGATGTAGGCGAAGATCCCGAACGTCACGGCCGAAATCGCAGCGAGTCCCGCCGCGAGCCCGTCGAGGCCATCCGTGAAGTTCACCGCGTTCGACGTACCCGAGACGACGAACCCCGAAAAGACGATGAAGGCGAACGGAAAGAAGTTCGCCTGCACATCCGAGAAAAACGGCACCGAGGTCGCGGTCGATGGATGAGGCGAGATCGGGTTCAGGATCAGGAAGACGCCGAGTCCAAGCCCGAACGTCCACTGCCCGACCATCTTGTACCGGGCGATCAGACCCCTCGACTTCCCCTGAACCACTTTGAGGTAGTCGTCCAGGAAGCCGATGGCGCCCATCCACAGGAGCGAGACGAGCGCGATCAGGACGTACACGTTGGTCAGGTCTGCCCACAGCAGCGTTGAAGCGACCGCCGCCAGGATAATCAGGACCCCGCCCATGGTAGGGGTTCCGGCCTTCGAGAGGTGCGCCTCGGGCCCGATGTCACGCACGACCTGGCCGACACTCGCGAGCCGAAGGCGGCGAATCACCATGGGACCGAAGACGAATGCGATCAGCAACGACGTCACCACGGCCCCCGCGGCTCGGAACGTCAGATAGCGGAAGACGTTGAAGACGATGTGCACGTCGGAGAGGCCCGGTAGGAAGTGGTAGAGCATCAGGCCTCCGCCGTAGCCGACGGCGTCTCGGCACCAAAGTCCTGCTCGAGCGAGGGCAAGATGCCCTCGAGCGCGACGCCACGGGACGCCTTCAGGAGCACGACTTCGTCACCCTCCAAGCGCTCCCGCAGGGACGGATAGGCGCTCCGCCAGTCGTCGGCGCGCAACACACGGTCAGCGTCGGTGGTGGCCGCGGCGGTATCCGCGAACGCACCGGTCGCCACGATCAGATCGATGTCGAGTCCGAGCGCGAACGTGAGTAGCTCTTCGTGGAGCCGCGCCGTGGCCTTTCCCAACTCCAGCATGGTGCCGAGCACCGCGACGGTTCGGGATGCCGCTGACTGGCCCCGCAACAGGTCAAGCGCCGCCCGAACGCTCTGTGGATTGGCGTTGTAGCAGTCGACGAGGACGGTCAGGCCCCCGATCCGTCGGACCTCACCCCGCAACGATCCGGGCTCGGCGCTAGCGATACCCTGCACTGCGTCCTTCGGAGCGATGCCAACCAGCTCCGCAATCGCCAGGGCGATCATGGCGTTCGCGACCGAATGCCGTCCGGGCAATGCGAGGGCGAGGCTCTCGCCGTGCCAATGGAAGCGATGGCCCCCGAATACGTCCACCTCGACCTGTTCGGGGCGAAGCGCAGGGTCGGCGCGCTCACCCCACCCGGCGACCCGCACCGAGGGGCAGATCGAGCGCGCGCCATCGACCAGCGCCGCCGGCTCATCGCCAACCAAGCAGGTACCGCGGCCGGCGACCGCGCGTAGGAGGTCGAGCTTCTCGGTCAGCACGCCCTCAAACGACCCGAGCTTCTCCAGGTGACTCTCGCCGACCGTCGTGACGACGCCGATGTCCGGCTGGGCGATCGCCGCGAGCGTCGCGATCTCGCCCGGCTCGTTGCTGCCGAGCTCGAGAATCACCACGTCGACCTCGCTCGGCGTCGCGAGCAGCGTGAGCGGCATGCCGATCCGGTTGTTGAAGTTGCCGGACGTCGCATGAACTCGGGCTCCGCCTTCGATCGCGGCACGCGCGAGGTCCTTCGTGCTCGTCTTGCCAGTGGAGCCTGTGATCGCGACTACCGGAACGTCGAGCGCCTGGCGCCGGAAAGCTGCCAAGGCGCCGAGCGCGATGAGCGTGTCCTCGACCGCGTACAGTTGCTCGCGCGGCGCAGCCTCTACCGGCCGGGACACCACCGCGCCGATGGCCCCACCCGCGAGCGCGTCGGCAACGAAGTCGTGCCCGTCGAAATGCTCACCACTGAGCGCGACGTAGAGGTCTCCTGCGGCGATCAAGCGCGAGTCGGTCGAAACGCCGGAGTACGCAACGCCATCGTCCGCGAGCTCCGCCGGCAGGCCGAGCGCTTCGCGCACCGCGCCATCGGTCCAAACGAAGCGGCTCATGCGACGCCCAGTTCCTCCAGGCACTCTCGCACCACGACCTTCTCGTCGAACGGGATCGTCTCGGTCCCAATCACCTGGTACGTCTCGTGCCCCTTCCCGGCGAGCACGACGGTGTCCCCGTCTTGCGCCGTTTCGAGCGCGAAGCGAATGGCAGCGCGTCGGTCGACGAAGCGCTCGTATGCCCCATCTGCCAGCCCCTCGGCGAGATCGTCGAGGATCCGCTCAGGATCCTCGGTCCGCGGATTGTCCGACGTCAGAACGATCACGTCGGCCACGCGTGCGACCGCCTCCGCCATCGGACGACGCTTGCTGACGTCGCGGTCGCCGCCGGCGCCGAATACGACGATGAGGCGACCCCTCGTGAGCGTGCGCACCGCCGAGAGTGCCCCGTCGAGCGCGTTCGGAGTGTGCGCGAAGTCGATGAGTACCGAGAAGGGCTCCGTCACCACTGTCTCGAGGCGGCCCGACACCGGCGGGACCGTATCGAGTCCGGCGGCGATCTCGTCGATCGAGAGCCCCGCAGCGGCACCGACCGCCGCCGCCGCAAGCGAGTTTTCGATGTTGTAACGCGCGAGCAAGGGCAGGCGCACCTCACGTCGGTCCCCATCGATCACGAGCGTGAACTTCGATCCGTCGGGGCCCAACCGAATCGACTCTGCCCTCACGTCGGCCTCGGCATCCAATGCGAAGGTGCGCAGCGCGCGACCACCGGCATCGAGCTCCTCCCACGCGGGATCGTCGCCGTTGACGACCAGGGTCCCGTCCGGCGCGACGAGCTCCACGAGACGGGCCTTCGCGCCGAAGTACTCGGCCATGCCGGCGTGGTAGTCGAGGTGGTCCTGCGTGAGGTTGGTGAAGACACCGACATCGAACTCGACGCCGTCCAGTCGATGTTGATCGAGTGCGTGGGAGGATGCCTCCATCACCACGGCCTCTATCCCTCCGTTGGCGAGCTTCCAAAGCCACACGGCGACCTGAACCGGGCCAGGCGTCGTAAGACCCTCGGTGCCCGGCCACACGCCCTCGTCGTCGACGACGCCCAGCGTACCGACCGCAGCAGCAGGCCCTCGACCCGCCATCAGATGACGCACGAGCAGCGCTGTGGTCGTCTTTCCGTTCGTGCCGGTCACGCCGACCATGAACATGCCCTCGTCGGGAGTACCGATGACCGCACGCGCCGCCAGCGCCGCCGCGCGACGACCGTCAGCCACCACGAGCTGTGGAACGTCTACGTCCACCGGACGCTCGACCACGACCGCGACGGCCCCGTTCGCGACAGCGTCCGCCACGAAATCATGCCCGTCCGAGGAGGCGCCCTTCCATGCGAGGAACAGGTCACCGGGCTGGGCGTCACGGGAGTCCTGACATACCCCCAGAATGGTGACGTCCCTCGGGCCGCGCAGCTCCCCAAGGAGGTCGGCCGACCGGAGGACATCGCCTACCGCGTCCAGGGTCCGCGCGGGCTCAATCATCACTCTTCCTTCGTATCTTCAGCAGGATCGTGTCGCCTCGGACCACGCGGGTGCCCGCCGCGGGTTCGGTCCCGATAATCTCTCCGGCCTGCGCTCGGGAAACCCTCAGCCCCAACGCGTGCAGTCGGCGGACCGCGATCCGTGAAGGGAGCCCGGAGACGTCCGGTACGGGCACGGTGGACCCCAACGAGGGCGACTCCAACGGCGCCTTCTGAGCCGGCGGCACGGGGGGATCGATCGGTAGAGAAGCGAAATGGGTGGCTGGACGCGCAGGCGGAGTGGTGAACGCCTGCGCCGCGCGCAGCAACGCGGCGCGATCGAGGTGGGTCGCTCGGGCGGCGAGCGCGGCCTCCATCGTGGCACGTGTCACCGGCGCCGCCACTGCGCCGCCGTAGTACGCGCCTTGGGGGCGCTCGAGCTTCACGAAGACCACGAGCTGCGGGTCCTCCGCCGGGAAAAAGCCGACGAAGGACGAGGAATACGCCCCGGGCTCATAGCCGACGTTGGGAGAGTAGAGACGGCTCGTTCCGCTCTTGCCCGCGACACGGAAGGTGCCGAGGCGCGCTGACTTCCCGGTCCCGTTTTCGACCACGTCCACGAGCACGCGGCTCACCGAGCGGGCAACCTGCGGGGAGACGACCTGGCGGATCACCCGCGGCTCGAAGCGCTGAAGCACCGTGCCATCGCTGTCGCGGATCTCGCGGACCAGGTGGGGCTGCATGAGCCGGCCGCCGTTCGCCAGCGCCCCGTACGCCATCACCATCTGCAGCGACGTGACGGAGATCTCATACCCGATCGCGAGCGACACCGGAGATTGTTCCGTCCACCGTTCGGGTCGGCGAAGCGTGCCCCGTACCTCACCCGGAATCTCGATGCCCGTGAGACCGCCGAATCCGAAGTCGCGCAGGTTCTCGTACTGCCGCCCCGGTGGCATCGGCTGGGCAGCTTTCGCGATCCCCACGTTGGAGGAGACGCGCAGCGCGTCGGCAACGGTCATGCGGCCCGAGTGGTGCTCGTCGAGTGTGCGCCCGGCGACAGTCCAGCTTCCATCTCCGACGTCGATCGTGTCGTGCAGCGAGACTATTCCATGCTCGAGGAGGCCGGCAACCGTGAACGGCTTGAGCGTGGAGCCGGGCTCGAACGGCGTGTTGATCGCAGAGAGCGAAGCGGTCTGACCGTCGCGGATCGAGACGAACGCGAGGATCTCACCGGTATACGGATCGGTGATCAGTAGGTCTCCGCCACGAGCTTCCGTATCGTCGATCGCTTCCTGCAGAGCCTCGCGTGCGATCTCCTGCAGATCCATATCGAGAGTGAGCACAACCTCACCGCCCGGATGTGGCGGCTCGACGAGAACGCGCTCGCCGGGGATCTCTCGGCCGAGGTTGTCCCGCGCCACGACTGCCTGGCCGGGGCGGCCGCTCAGCAAGTCCTCGAAGGCCTGCTCCACTCCGCCACGCCCCGTGTCGTCGAGGACGACACCGAGTACGCCGTCCGCGAGGTCTCCGTGCGGGTGGTAGCGCTGCAGCTCGCGCGTGACATAGATCCCGCGGACACCATTCAGCTGCTCACGCACTGCGGGCGGGTAGCGACCCAGGACGACGCTCCAGCGCCGTTCCAGAGACGTGAGCTGCCGTGCCTTGCGGGACGAAATCCCAAGCGCGTCGACGAGGAGAGCACGTGCCGCCTCTACGTTCATGAGTTCGTTCGGAGCGATGCCGACGCTGAAGCGCTCGCGCGACACCGCGAGTGGCGTGCCGTCGCGGTCCAGCACGCTCCCGCGCGCCGCGATGACTTCTTCGTCCTTTCGGTGCTGAGCTTCCGCGAGAGCGCGCCACTGCGCAGCCTGCACCCCCTGGATCTGGCCCGCGCGCAGACAGATGATTGCCGCCGCGGTGAGCCAGGCGCCGAGCAGAACTCTTCGCCGCCAAGGACTGGGCCGCCCGATCGCGTCTTGCGGGGTCATGGTCTCGAGTCTCCCGGAAGCGTGACCAACTCCACCCCCTCCGGGATATGCATTCCAAGGCGTTCTCGCGCCTCGGGCACCACACGCGCCCGGGACTCGAGCACCAGGATCTCCCGCTCCAGCTCGACCCGCTCCGCCGCGGCTACCGACATCTGGCGGTGTAGCTCGTCGAGCGAGGCGAGTGATTCCAGTGCCCGGCTCTGCCGCCACGTAACCATTCCGAGCGCACCGAGCAGGACGACGAAGACCACCGCGCCACGAGCAAGGGTGGCCGGTCCCATCAGGCGGCCCTCCGCCAGGCTCGCAGCCGAGCGCTGCGTGCGCGCGGGTTCCGCCCGATTTCGTCTCGGTCCGGACGTACCGGCTTGCGCGTGAGTGTCTCACCCAACGGCACGCCTCGGCAACTGCACAGGGGAAGCTCTGGGGGGCAGACGCACGCCTTGCTCCACTCGCGGAACGCGTTCTTCACAACCCGGTCCTCGATTGAGTGGTACGCGATCACGACCAAGATGCCTCGATCGTTCAACGCTTCCCGGATGGCGGGTAGCCCCATCTCCAACAACTCCAGCTCCTCGTTTACGGCAATCCGGACAGCCTGGAAAATCCGTGCCTTGTCCTGCCGAGAGGGCGAGCGCCGCAACGTCACGGACAGCGCTGCGACCAGATCGTCACTCGTCTCCAGCGGAGCAGACGCACGACGCTTCAGGATCTCCCGCGCCAGTCGCCGTGCCCTAGGCTCCTCGGCATAGTCACGGAACACCGACACGAGCCGGTCCTCACTGGCCGAGGCCAGCAAGAAAGCGGCGTCGTTCCCCTCCGTCGTATCCATTCGCATATCCAGTGCCACACCGCGTCGGAAGGCGAATCCCCGGTCTTCTTCATCGAGCTGATGGGAACTCACGCCGAGGTCGAGCAAGGCACCGTCCAGGCCACGGTCGCGGACCTCGATGTCCGCCGGCGCGCGGTCGAAGCGGCTGTGCAGAAAGCGCACTCGGTCGCCGTACTCGCCGAGCGCTGCCCGCGCCTCCTCGAGTGCCTCCGGATCGCGGTCCACGGCCAGAACCCGGCAGCCGCGACACTCCTCGAGGATCCGCCGCGCGTGCCCTCCCCCACCGACCGTGCCATCCAAGTAGAGCCGCTCGCCCCCGGGACTTAGGAACTCCACTACTGCGTCGCTGAGCACAGGCTCGTGGTAGCCGAAGTCGGTCATCCGAACAGCCGGTGCGCAAATTGTTCCAGGGCGCCCGCGTCCTCCTGGACGGCCTCCCCATACGTCGAGGGGTTCCAAAGCTCCACGCGGTCGAGGTTGCCGCTGAGCAGCACCGTGCCCGAGAGCCCTGCGGCCTCCTGGAGGCCTGCGGGCACGAGGATCCGCCCCTGTTTGTCGGGCACAACCTCCACCGCGTTCGAAACGATGAGCCTGACCTGGTTCCAAGCCTGCGGATCGTTGCGGCGGTATTCGAGAAGTCGCTCCTGCACGCCTACCCACTTGGATTCTGGAAAGAGCGTCAGGTACGGCTTCTCCCATTGGAGGAGCACGAAGCGGCCTGAGTCAGCCTCTCGACGAAACGCCGAGGGAAGGCTGACCCGCCCCTTCTCGTCCATCTGATGCTCGTATTGCCCGACGAATCCGTTCACCAACCGCCCTTCGTGGTAAGAAGTGGGATTAAGTGGGATATCATGGTGTCAGTATACGCCCCGGTGGCTCAGGGCGTCAAGGGTGCTTTATTACAAATATTTGGGGTCGTGAGGCAGTGCCGGATGATGGGAATGCGCGCTCAGGACGGGCACGATCACCGAATCAGCGTTTTCCCCAATTTTCGATTTTACGAAGAAACACCGAAGGTGCCCTCGCGGGGCGGTGGGTCGAAGTGGGGGGGGGGTCGGCACAACCGGCGGTGAGCACGGGGAGGCCCCGCGCCCACATACATGCGCAATGAAAAAGCGCCCCGGAGCCGAAGCCCCGGGGCGCTCAAGCCCGGTCGGTTGTTGCTAGTAGGTCAGCGACCCCGCTTGATGATCGCGTCCTGAATCTCCACATACGTGTTCGCGTTCGCGAGCAGCTCCCCGAGGTTCACATTCACCGACGCCGGGTAGGCTCCAGACTGGTTGAACAGGTCCATGGCGGCCCGGAACTTCGGCAGCGTAGCCTCCGCAGTCGCAAGCGTCTGGGGCGCTTGCTCCTCAACGGCGGCCTTGTACACGCTGAAGCCGTGCCAGAAGTTGAGCTGGCTGACCATCGTTTCACTGAGGTCGGGCAGCTCCTTCGCCGCCGCCATCCCCGTGATCGCGTACTGGAAGTTATCCTGCTGGTAACCCTTTTGGTATGCGTCATTGAAGATCAAACGGGCCGCCTGCTCCGCTCGCTGCGGGTCGTTGGCGGCAGCCTCCTTCAAGATCGCGACCGCATCCTCAATGCGACCGGCCTGGATCAACCAGTTGCCTTGCCGAAGCCTGGCGCTCGGATGCGAAGGGTTGATCTCACGGACACGGTCGAGCGCGGCGATCGCATCGGTGAGCTGATCGTTACGCTGCAGCGCGTCCGCGTAGATCGACCACAGCACGTCTTCCTGCGCGTGCGTCTGGAGAACCCGAGCACCGACCTCGACCGCATTGGTGATCTCGTCGAGCTGGATGTAGGCCGCGATGATGTTCCGAAGGTGCCCTACGGGCGTCTCCGCGCCCTTGCCCTCGAACACCTTCTCATACGCCTGGATCGCCTCTCGGTAGTAACCCTGGGCCTCCGGCGAAACGCCACCCCCGTTTTGCGCATCGAGCGCCGCGTCCTGCTCGGCATCGAGCGCCGCTGAGAACGCGAAGCCACCGTACTGCTCCCAGAGGTCGATGTTTTCGCGGTCGACCTCGAGGCCGATCTCGATGACCTGCATGCCGCCCACAGGGTCGCCGGCCCTTGCGAGGTCGTAGGCGATCCTCATGCGAATCGCCGCGTTCGCCGGGTTCAACTCGAGGTAGCGTCCGTAATACTCACGAGCCCGATCATCGTCATCCCGCAGAGCCGACATGTATCCGGCCAGCTCGAGCGCTTCCTGATGCAAAGGCTCCAGTGCCAGCACCTTCTCCATTTCCCCGAGCGATTCCGTGTAGTTCTCCATCTCATAGAGGATGCGCCCGCGCAAATACCGAGTGCCGATGCCATCGGGGTTGAGGTCGAGCGCCTGGTCGCAGTTTCGCAGCGCATTCTCCCATTGCCGACTCGCGAAGTAGTCGGAGCAGAAGGTATGAGCACGGATCTGCTGCACGTAGCGGTCGAACTCGTTGAAGATGTGCTGCGCCGCAACCTCATCGTCCTTCTCTGCCACCGTGATGTCCGAGACCGCGAACTGCTCGCTCGAGGCGATGTCCCAGAAGACCACGTTCTGCAACTCCCAGGACTTGTCGGCCAACTCGTTGTACTCGGCACACAGCGCAACCTGCGCGTCGATCTGCGAGGCGAGCTGACGCGTCATGATACAGTTCAAGTCTTCGATCTTGAGATCGAAGCGCTTGGCCTGATCCTTGATCTCCTTCTCTTCGATGGGCTCGTGCGTCGCAAGCGTGTTGATGAGCTTGCGGAGCTCCTTCGAGGCGTCCTTGCCGAAATCATCATCCGCATCCCCCAGCGGGAGGAAGTACGGGATGAGGACGCGGAAGCGGCCCTGAGCGTGAAGGGCTGCCGGGCTCAGGACGAGGGCCACGAGGACGAGGTTGAGCGACAGCTTCAGGGGTCCGACCATGCTTCGTTCTCCTCGGGGTCTCCCCCAACTATTCTGTCCGCCGAAGCGGACTCGCCCGGACCGGGACCGGACGCTGTTGAACTGGAACTACAAGCTGGTTGCGGGCTGGACCGTCCGGGTCCCCGTGACCGCCAGAGTATAGGACCTGATATTTTATGCACAATGGATGCGTAGGGTCAACGCTCCCGACCCACGGCACCGACTCTCCGAAGCCCCGAGCGCAGAGTCACGCACCATATCCCTCTACCTCTATCAGCCGCAGACCTTACATGTTCCTTGGCGATCGCGCCATAGTTAGGTCCACTCGGGCCGTGGTCATGCTAGCGCAGCACGCCTCTCGTGCGGAGCAACCGGATCGAACCCGAGCCCGTGTCGATCACGATCCTCCCACGACCGTCCCCGAGCCGGCCACGCATGCTGTCACGCCGGGCCGACCGCAACTCGACCGGAAAGTCGACATCGATTCCGCCGCTGCCTGTGTCGATCTCGAGTGACGCACCGAGGTTCGACGGAGCCCAGACGGTGACCGAGCCCGAACCCGTGTCGATGTCCAAGGACTCAATGTCCGTCAACAACTCCAGTTCGACTGAACCCGAGCCAGTATCGACCGTCACGTCGGCGGATCGGATCCGCTCGAGGTCCACGCTACCCGAACCGGTGTCGACGCCGAGTGAGCGAGCCTCGATACCGCGCCCGACGACCCGACCCGAACCGGTGTCGAGGTCGACTTCGCCCGCAACGACGTCCGAGACGCTGATGCTGCCCGAGCCCGTGTCGACGGTCAGGTCGCCATCCATGCCCGTCACCGCGACCGCCCCCGAACCGGTATCGATCGAGAGCGACCCAGACATGTCCTCTGCGGACACCGCTCCGCTACCCGTATCTATATCGATCTCGCCATCCACGTCCCGCGCCTCTACCGTGCCGACGGCGAGGTAAACGTGGATCTCTTGCCCGCGAGGCACTTCGATCACGAGGTCGGCCCACGCCTCGAGGCCGCGGCCCGAGCCGCGCACCCGGACCTGGTCGCCTCTGCGCAGACCACTGTCGGAGAACGTGCCATCGTCGCGAACGCGCGTCGTCGTGCTGGACCCGCGGCCCATCTCGGGATACACCACCTCACGCGCCGGATAGACGATGCGCACGGTCTCCCTCCCGCGGATCTCTCCCGTCTCGACGCGCAAGCGATCGGCATCGTCGCCGTGGCGGGCGATTCGCACTACGACCTCGGAGCCGCTCCCGGCCACCATCTCCACGTGCCCCGCAATGTTGTATATGGCTACCGACCTGCCCGATACCCGCTGCACCTCCTGCGCGGAGATCGGGGCAGTCGCGAGAATCGCGGCGAGCGCGATCAATCCTCTCTCTTTCATCTTCATCGTATTCCTCTCATCGTGATTCCCCTCCCTGTTCAGCGCCCCTGGCGCCGCAGCCGGATTTCCCCATCGAATACCGAGATCTCGAGCCGAGCCCCACCGTCACCCAGCACGAACTCGAATTCCCGTCCTCCCCTGAAGCGTTCGACCAGCACGGGAAAGTCCGAGACGAATTCCCCATCGAAGATCGACGCCTTCACACGTGCCCCCGTGCCCTCCGGGATCGCGATCATCGCATCACCGTCGTGCACAAAGAAGCCGTATTCGCCCCCGCTCATCAGTGACCCACTGAAGGTGATGTCACCGTCCTGGGTCTCGGCGCGTACCGAGTGCGCCTCCATGTCCGTCAGCGTCAGATCGCCGCCGCCGGAGTGGACCTGTACGGCACCGCTCACCCGTCGCAGTCGCACATCATCCCCCTGGGACGAGGCGGAAATCACACCGCTCGCGTCGACGATGTCGATCTCGCCCTGCACCGACGTCACCGTCACGCTCCCCGTCGTGTTCTCCACCCTTACGTCCCCCCGCACCGTCGCTATTACCAACGCCCCACCGACACCGCTCACACGCACATCGAGCGAGCGTCCACTGATCGTGACGCCGACCCAGGAGGGAATTCGGATCTCCACCTCGACCCCTCGGCGCCGCCCCTTGCTGTCGTCCGGCCGCAGCTCCAAGCGCGATCCCGAACGCCGCACCGCCAGTGCCGCCCGGCTGTCGTCCGTAGTCCGGACCTGAAGTTGGTCCCTGTCCCACGTCACCACCCGGACCTCTCCGACGATATTCTCGAGCACGACCCGGTCACCGCGGGACAGATCGACGACCGTGTCCGCAGCCATGGGAGTGGTCGCCAGGACGGCCGAGGCGAGAAGGATCGGGATCATGTCAGCTCGACCACCGCGCAATCTCGGTGGCTTCCCTCAGGTAGCTGAGCTTTCGTCGGTATTCGCGCTCTAGGTGCGCGCCCAGGAATTCGTTCGCCGGATCCTGTGCCAGCGCGCGACGCAGGTCCTCGATGGCACGCTCGATAACCCCCAAATTCTTCTTCAGGACACGCACCGTCTCCGGATCGAGCGATACGCTCACGTCAGCCAGCAGCTCTTCCAGCGCCTCCAGTTCAGCGGACAGCCCTTCGCTTGCCCCCGGCAGATCAGCGCTCGCCATCACGGCGGTGGTGGGAACCCCTCCAGCCGCGATCGCGCCGCGCTCCGGAACGCCCGGACCGACCCACCAAGTGATGGCGGCGGAAAACACCATCAGGATCGTCGCAGCCGCGGCCAGCTGGAGCCGCGTGACGGTGAGCGCGCTCACCGGCTTCCGCGCCGCGCCCCATCGAGCGGTCGGCAGCTTGATCACCTGGCTCTCAACGGTCCCGAGTCCGAGCGGCGCCTGGGTCGCGGCAGCGATCCCCGGCCACAGGTCACGCGGCGGGGACATCGTGCGGAGGCCTTGGGCTTGCTCCAAGACGGCGCGCAGACCCTCCAAGTCGGCCCGACACCGTCCGCACTGTTCGAGATGCTCGGCGACAGCTTCCCGCTCGGCCGCCTCGAGCGTCCCGTCCAGGAACTCGGACAGCCGGCCCTCCAATTTGTTGTGTATCTCGCTCATCCGCGCAACTGCTCCCGAAGTAGCTTGCGGGCCCGGTGCAACTGCGACTTCGACGTGCCCACCGACACCCCTGTCATCTCCGCGATCTCTTCGTGTGCGTAGCCTTCGACGTCGTATAGCACGAACACCTCCTTCGCCCTGCTCGGCAGCGTCTGGAGCGCAGACTCGATGTCCAGCCCCTCTGCCGAGGCACGTCGTCGTGGCGCGATCATGCGCTCCATGATTCCCTGCCCGGTCACGTGCCGGGCCTCTCTCTTCCGTACAGTCTCTCTCTCTGCGACTGAGAATGTGGTTCACCGCAAGGCGGTGCAGCCACGTCCCGAACCTCGCATCTCCACGGAACGAGCCCAGCTTCTTCCAAGCGCGAATGAACACCTCCTGCGTCAGGTCCTCCGCGAGGTCTTCGCCCGTCATGCGAAGTGCCAACGAGTAGATCCTGTCCACATGACTGCGATAGAGGCGTTCGAAGGCCTCGTGATCGCCGTCCGCGGCGCGCAGTGCGTCGGCGGATTCACGCTCTGCTGGCACAGGTTGGGCCAAGGTTCCTCGGTCGGTTCGATCCACGCTTCATCTATTCATTAGGGTTGGACAACAAGCTCACGCCTTAGGTTGGAAGCCGGAACGTCGCGGAGAGACCGTGTTTGCGTTCGGAGTCCCGTGCCGACACCATCACCCGAGTCTACTCCACCCTAGCCGTTTCAGCATGCAGATAGACTCCTTCGACCTCAGCCGACCGTGACCGAAGACTTCGCGTTCGACGGCTCCGCCGAAGTGATCGCACACCGTGGCTACAGCGCGCGCGCGCCGGAGAACACACTCGCGGCGATCGACCTCGCGATCGAGGCCGGCGCCGACGCCATCGAGTTCGATCTGCATACGGCCGGCGACGGCAACCCGGTGCTCTTCCACGACCCGATGCTCAGCCGCACCACGAGCGGCGTCGGTCCCGTGCGGCGGCGAACCGTCGAGCAGCTCAAGAGGCTCGACGCGGGCAGTTGGTTCGGTGCCGAGTTCGCAGGGGAAAAGATTCCGGCGTTCCGGGACGCTCTCGAGCACGTCGGGGACCGTGTCGCCCGCATATACGCCGAGGTGAAGGGTTTCCGCGAACTGGAGGACCTGGACCGGATGGTGCGCTTCGCGGCCGAGACCGGCCAGAAGGAGCGTACGATCTTCATCGCCCTGAACTGGACGTTGCTCGACCGGATGCGCTCGCAGGACGCGTCCCTCCGCATTGGGTACATCGTCGACGACGCCGAGTCCGCAGAGGAAGCCTTGCGCAGAGCGACTGGCGACCGTTCGGCCCTGATCGACTTCAAGGCTGAGCTTCTGCTCGACGACCCGTCGCTGGCCTCCCGGGCCCGCGACGCCGGCATCGCGTTGGCGGCATGGACGGTGGACGATCCGTCGGACGCTTCAAGGCTGCTGCAGATGGGCGTTCCGCGCATCACGACGAACGAGGTCGAAGCACTGCTCGATTGGAAGCGCACGCTGTGAGCCAAGGTGGGTTGCCCCACCCTTTCTCGCCCCTCGGTCGCGTTGACGCATTGCGCCGGATGCGCTCGGAAGGCGTCGACGTCCTGGTGCTGGGTGGCGGCATTACCGGGTGCGGCATCGCCCGGGACGCTGCGCTGCGGGGCTGGTCGGTCGCGCTCATCGACAAGGAAGACTTCGCCTTCGGCACGTCTTCCCGCTCCTCGAAGATCATTCACGGCGGCGTGCGCTACCTCGAGTATGGGCACTTCCTACTGGTCCGTGAGTCCGCGAGAGAACGGACAGTGCTCCGCTCGATCGCGCCTCACCTCGTCCATCGTCTGGACTTCCTCTATCCGGTATTCGCACCCGACTCGTTGCTCAAGATCAAAGCGGGGCTATCGGTGTTCGACTGGCTCGCGGGAGCGTCGAACGAGGACAAGCACGTGAATCTCGAGCCTCACGAGGTCCGGGCCCGGCTGCCCGGATTGCGGGGACCGCTCCGGGGTGCCGTCCAGTACCCGGAGTACATCACCGACGACGCACGTCTAACGCTGGAGAACGCGATCTCGGCCGCAGAGCACGGGGCTTTAGTCGCGAATCATGCGGCCTTCGATCGCTTTCTGATGAACGACACGGGAGGGGTGCGAGGTGCCCGCGTCGAGGACCGCCTGACCGGGGATGTCTTCGACGTCGAGGCGCGATGCGTCGTCAACGCGTGCGGGCCCTGGGCCGAAGAGGTGCTGCGAAACGCGGACATGCCGGTAGGAACGCCGCTGCGACCGAGCAAGGGCATCCACCTGTTGCTATCGGCGGAACGATTGCCGATCGAGGGCGCGGCCTTCCTCAAGTCGACCTCGGGTCGCAGGGGACTCGTGATGCGCCGACTGGACTACGTGTACGTCGGAACGAGCGACACGAAGTACGACGGGCCATTGGATACTCCTCGAGCGACCCGGGATGAGGTGCTCGAGCTGCTCGAGATGGTCCAGGACTGCTTTCCCGACGCAGCGCTACGCATCGAGCACGTGCTCGCCACCTGGGCCGGGATCCGTCCGCTCATCGAAGAAGAAGGCAAGACGACCCGCGACACCTCGAGAGAGGACGAAGTCTGGTCCGGCCCTGACGGCCTCGTGACGATCGCGGGGGGGAAACTCACCACGTATCGTCGCATGGCCGAGCGCGCCATCGACGAGGTGCGAGAAGTGCTGGGACCACCGCCACGCGACGAGGTCCGGACGGCTACTGTCCCGCTTCCGGGAGCCCCCGAAGGCGATATCATGGACTTTGAGTCCCAGGCAACGGAGCGTCTCTTGGCGGCAGGGTTGACCGAGACGACGGTCCAACGGCTACGATGGCTCTACGGCCGTCAGCTCCACCATCTGCTGGCCCTCGCAGAGACCGACCCGGGATGGCTGGAGCCGCTCGGAGCTGGGGTACCGGCCGTGCGGGGCGAGGTGAAACTCGCGGTGGAACGAGAGATGGCCTCGACTCTCATCGACTTCATGGACCGGCGCAGTGCCCTGCTCCTCTTTTCCCCCGACTTCGGACTCGCCGGGGCCGGTGAAGCTGCTGAGATCATGGGGTCCCTGTTGGGCTGGGACGAGGCGCGAAGAAGCGCTGAGGTAGAGCGCTACCGGGCGTACGCTGACGAGCACCGGGTACCTGCTGGCTAAGCGTTCGTCTCGGCCGAGACATGAGCCACCGGTAGCAACAGCCGGAACGTGGTCCCCGTCCCCGGCTCCGAGTCCACTTCGACGACACCGCCGTGCGCCTCCACGATGCCCCGGACGATCGCGAGACCGAGGCCGGCTCCACCGTGTCCGGCGGTCTGCCAGAAGCGGTCGAAGAGCCGGTCGAGTGCTTCGGGCGCGATCCCTTCACCGGTGTCGGACACCGAGAGCACCACCCGCCCGTCATGCTCCGTGCCCCCGAGCGTCACGGAGCCGCCGGGCGGTGTGAACCGGAGCGCGTTGTCGAGCAGGTTCGCGAGCGCCTGGAGCATGCGGTCCCGGTCCATTCTGGCCTGGGGCACCTGCGAAGCGACCTCCACCAGCAGCTCGATGCCGGCGAGCTTAGCCTGAGCCTCGAAAAGCTCTCTGGCCTCATCCAGGATCGGGCGCACGTGCTCGGCGGAAGGACGCACGACGAACGCTCCCGCTTCGATACGCGCTACATCGAGCAGCGCCTCGATGAGCCGACCCATGCGGCCGGCGGATCGCGCGATGATCTGCGCTTGCTTGCGACGCTCGTCCTCATCCAACGGCAGATCTACGAGCAGGTCGGCGGCGGCCGCTACGACACCCAAGGGGTTGCGGAGGTCGTGCGAGACGATCGAGACGACCTCCTCGCGCTGCTGAATGGCGCGGCGAAGAGCGGCCTCCTTCTCCCGAATCTCGCTGACGTCCGCGAAAGTCAGGACCGCGCCGCGCAGCTCCACGCCATCGACCAGCGGATGCAACGACCAACGGGCCGGGAACGACGTCCCCTCGCAGCGCCACAGCACGTCGTTGTCGTCGGAATCCACACGGCCTCCCGCGTGAAGCGCCGCAAGGATCGGCGAATCCGTGCGGTCTCGGGGCTCTCCGTCGGCGGTGGAGTGATGGACCAGGTCGTGCATATCGCGACCCCGGATCTCGCGTTCGGTGAAGCCCAGAAGCGCACACCCTACCCGGTTCAGCGACGTGCACTTCCCGTCGAGGTCGATTCCCAGAACACCATCTCCCGTCGCCTCGAGCAGCGCGTCGATCTCGCGCCGAGCTCGCACTGCCTCCGAGCGACGCTCTTCGCCTTCCGCCATGAGGCCCCGAAGCCGTCGACTCACGAGTCCGATCACGAGCGTCGAAGCGAGGGCGACGAGGGCCAGACCGAGCGTGATCCAAAACTGGAGGCGTATCGTGCGGGCAGTCTTGCGTCTGCCCTCGTTGACTTGGCTCTCGATGGCGCGTTCTAGCACTCGTGTAGCGCGCCGGAGATTGTCGAAAGCGGCCAGACTCTCCGCGGCGAGCGCCCGGCGGACAACGGCGTCGTCCGGCGCGTCGAAGACCCTACGGTTCTCGAAGTGCCAACGCGCCGACTCCGCCGAGAGTTGGGCCAGGCGCTCACGGACATCGAAATCCATGGCACGAACCCTATCGGCCAGGTCGACGTAGAGGCTGTCCTCACGCACTACCGCAGCGTTGTACTGCGTTCGATACGATCCTTCGCCGGCTGGCAGGAATCGCTGAAGGAGGTCCACCAGGCGAGCTTGGGCGAGCGACAGCTCCGCGCTCGCCAGCAGCGCCGGCTGGAGGTGCTCGGTGATCTGTTCCTGCGCCCGCGCGGCGCGTTGCCCGAGATAGATCGGCACAATCGCCAGCGCGATGAGCGCGACCGCGACAAAAGCGAGTGCCATGCGGGCGCGCGTCTTCTGGGGGCTACCGTTTCGGTGACCTGCCGCCGAACGGGTTGGGCTCATCCAAGACGTCCCCGCCGCCGGCGGCCTGCGTCCTCCGAGAACTCCTCTTCGAGAAGGCGGAAACTGTCGTTGAGCTCCTGGTCGTTCTCCGTACCCATGATACGACCCGCGATGTACTCGCCCAGAACGGGACCTTGCTTGAACGACTCCGCCGAGCCGCCGCCCGCGAGCCATCCATTGTCGTAGTCCGGGTGCTCGTCGATGATGAAGTTCCTGCTCACCGTCTGGGTGTAGTGACACGCCCGGGTCTCGTTGATCGAGCGCTCTGCGAGCGCCGGAAAGTACTTGGCGAGGATTTGCCGTGGCCTGGCGTGTGATTCTGCGTCGACCCACCGGATGCTCGTATCCGGGTCATCGCCGCTGTGACCGCCGGTGCGAATGCGGAATCCGCGGGAGTCGCTGGGTAAGGCCGGCCATCCGGTTACGCCCGGGAAGTTGTAGCTCGGACAGTTGGGGTGCCGATACGACTCGTCGCCCGGAGGCGTCGAGAAGTAATAGACATGCCCGAGCGTGCTCACGTTCAAGCGCTTGCCCATGAGCGCGGGGAAGAACTTCGGGAACCACGGACCGAGCGCGAATACGAAAATACCCCCGCTGATGCGGTCGCCGCCTTCGAGCTGTACGTCCGAGACGCGGCGGCCCTCGATCCGCCCCAGCGAGACACGCCCAATCCGGATCTCTCCCCCCTCCTGCTGGAAGACCTGAGCGACAGACTCCATCGCTCGCCTCGCCCGAACGACGCCCGCATCGGGCTCGTAGATCGCGACGTTGACGTCCGGTGTGTGGAGGACCGGCCAGCGGTACCGCACCTCGTCCGCGGTCAGGACCTCATAGTCGCGCCCGAGCACGTCCCAGTTGGCTACAGTCTGTTCGAGGAATGGCGTCATCTGGTCCCGCATGATGATGTCGCCCGTCGTGTAGAAGAGCTTGGGCAGCATCGCGTCGGCGTACTGCTCGTCCCACGCCTTCCACTTCTCCATCGCGCGCACTGCCCAACCGCCCCACTGCAGACCATGCGGGACATCACCGTAGCTCGAGCGCACACCGCGGGTCTCTCCGCCCGACGCCGAGCGCGAATTCCCCGGGCCGTACTGGTCGAGCAGCGTGACCTTCGCTCCCATCCTCTGCAGATGGAGCGCCGTCCAGTTCCCGAAGTTCCCGGCCCCTACGACTACGATATCGGGAGCCTGGCCGGAGCGGACGAGCGGTGAGCGCACGGATCCGGCGCGGAGCTCCTGCGCTACCGCCGACGTACCCGTAATCGCCAGCCCAGCACCGGCGGTCGCGACCTTCAGGAAGTCGCGTCTATCGATGCCCATACGGCGTCTAGTTGCCGAAAGGCGCCAGACTGATCGTTTCGAGCGCCGCTGCGTCGGGTGGCAACTCGCCGCTGCCCGCTTCGAAGCCGTTCAGGCGTAGCACGAAGGCCACGATGTCGGCGTATTGCTGGAGCTCCAGGCTTCCGGGCGCATCTTCGGGCATCTGGGTCGACACCATCTCGAAGAGGTCACCCGCCGTGCGCCGCCGCCACTTGAACTTGAACTGGCGGTCGTTGAACTCGCTCGAGTAGTGGCACTCGGTACAGGTCGAACGAAAGACGTTTCGGCCTCGGTCGGCCTGAGCCGTCGAAAAACCGAGCGCCGACGTGGCGGGAGCGGCGTCCGCGCCGGTTGCTGCGCCGCCGCCGCTATCCGCGGTGACCGCAGCGGCCCCGGGGGAGTCGCCGGCGGGGGAGGGTCCCTGCGCGACAGTCGTGCTGCCCGCGCAACCCGCGAGAGCCAGCAATGTTACGAACGTCAGATGTTTGGACGGAATCATCGTGCTCTGCCATTGAGTGAGAGGGAAGGTTGCAAGATGAGGCGGTGCGGGCCGAACCGGCAAGCCGAGGATGAAGGTCCGAGACGGTCAGATCTTGATGTAGATCCGGCGCCGATGGAGGATCCACATCAGGGCCAACCAGAGGATCACATAGGAGACGGCAAAGGACAATGATCCGTTGTAGTCCCCTGCCCAGGAGCGGAAGACGTTCTCGTAAATCCATGCGTACAACGAGGTGCCACCGTCGCCCCCGACCCGGACTCGAACCATCATCTTGGTGACCATGCCGGACGCCACGTACACGGCGATCGAGTTCATGCCATACACCACGAGTGGAACAAGCCACCATCCCCGCCACCGTTTTACGTCGATCGCCCAATACATGATCCCGAAGAGGAGCAGCGCGGTGCCGGCCGTGAAGAGCACGTACGAGCTCGTCCAAAGGTTCTTGTTGATCGGGAAGACGAGATCCCACACGAGCCCCAGAGCCACAAACCCGGCGCCGGCGACCAACATGCCGCGGGTTTGCACCAAACCTTTTTGGTCCCGCAGTAGCCACTCTCCCGTGAAGATGCCGAGCAGGGAGGTCACGACAGCGGGCATCGTTGACAGAAGTCCCTCGGGATCCCAGCTCTCCTGCCACAGATGCCCACCCATGAGCATCCGGTCCAGGTAGGCTGCGAGATTGCCGTCGGCCGAGAGGTCCCCGGCGCCGTACCCAGGAACGGGCACCAGCGCCATCAAGCCCCAGTAGAGCAGCAGCAGGCCCCCCGTGGCGACCCAGCGCCCGCTCGGCTTCAACCACAGATAAAGGCCGGCGGCGGCCAAGTATACGAGTCCGATGCGCTGAAGAACGCCGGCCCACCGCATTTCGGTGAAGTCGAAGCTGGGCACCGCTCGCATCAGCAAACCGATCGCGATGAGTAGTAGCGATCTGCGCGCGACGTGACGAAGAAGGACGGTCCGCGGCACGCCCTCCGCGAGTCGGCGTCGGAAAGAGAGCGGGATCGCCACGCCGACGATGAAAAGGAAGTACGGGAAAATCAGGTCGGTAGGGGTCCACCCGTGCCACTCGGCGTGCGCGAGCGGGGGGTACACATACGCCCAGCTCCCTGGATTGTTGACGAGGATCATGCCCGCGATCGTCAGGCCGCGGAACGCGTCGAGGGAGACCAAGCGGGCGGACGACGGCAGCGACGCCGACGCAGGCGGCGTGGCGCTTGCGTCGAGGGTCGCACTCTCGGCCATGCTCACTCCAAATCGTCGTGGAGATGCGCCCTCACGAGGTCGTCCGGTGTGTTCACGTTCAAAAAGGTCGCGCCGGTCTCCAGGCCGAGCGACGCCAGGTCCAGCTCCCGACCCTCGAGCGCGCGGAAGAGCGAGTGCAACGAAAGGTCGGGACCATCGAGTCGTTCCGACACCAATGGCAGCGCAGCGCAGCCATAGACGGCACAGAGTGGCTCGACGCCACCGGGTCGGCTCGGCGCAGCCGCCAACGACGTCTCGGCGTGTGCCGCAATCCGAGCGATGACCCGCTCACTTACGAGAGGGAGATCACACGCGAGGAGCAGCACGGCGTGCAACTGGCACGCCTCGGCCTCCAACAACGCAGTGTGTAGCCCACCCAAAGGCCCGTGCCCGGGCCTCACGTCAGGGAGTGCCCTGATCCCCTTGGGGAGCTCAGCGTGGTTGGACGAGATGACTACGACTTCATCCGTCACGGCCTCGAGCGCATGAATCGCGCGGTGCAGCATCGGCACCCCGCACACGAGCTCCATCGCCTTGTCGCGTCCGTAGCGGCGGCTTTGCCCACCCGCGAGTACGGCACCCAGGAGCCTCACCTGACGCGCTCGGCCCCACAGTACACGTTGAAGCCGCCATCGCGCGCGAAGCCGACGAGGGTTTGGTGGAACCGGCTCGCGAGATCGACGGCCAGGCTCGACGGCGCCCCTACCGCGACGAGTACCGGGACCTCGGCCATGAGCGCCTTTTGCACGATCTCGAACGAGGCGCGCCCGCTCACGACCAGCACTCGGTCGTGGCACGGGAGTGCCCTGGCGAGCAGCGTGTGCCCGAGCACCTTGTCCACCGCATTGTGACGGCCGACGTCTTCGCGAAGTACGTCCGAGGATCCGTCCGCCTGAAAGAGACCCGCGGCGTGAATCCCTCCCGTGCGAGCGAAGACGCGCTGCCCTGCCAGCAGCCGATCGGGCAGCTTGGGCAAAAGCGCGCCGGAGACTTGGAATCCCGTGGGCAGAATCGAGCAACCGGTCGCTTGCACGGCTTCGATCGATGCCTTGCCGCAGATGCCACAACTCGACGATGTGAAGACGTTGCGACGCATGCTGTCAACGTCGAACGGGACCCCAGCGCGCAGACGGGCCTCGACGATGTTGTACTCCTGAGCCTCGTCGCCACGACAATACGTCAGTTCGTGGAGGTCGTCAGTCGTCGGGACGACGCCCTCGCCGTGGAGGAACCCGGCGACGAGCTCGAAGTCATCGCCCGGCGTGCGCATAGTGACCGCGACGGGCTCGACGCGACGAAGCTCGCCTTCCGTCCACGAGACTCGGATCTCGAGCGGCTCTTCTACGGTGAGTGTGTCCTTTTGCCGAACCACGCGCCCGTCACGGTGCCGCGCGACGCGTACGGAGCAGGTGGGGCTCCTCCGTCCAATCACGTCAGTCCGCTGCCTCGCGTGCCGCCCCACGCGCCGCCTCAGCCCGCACGACCTCCACGATCGCCGTAAAGTCCGGGATCCCACACTCGGGCTCCACGACGTCACGCCGGATCATGGGGTTCGCCTCGGGCCAGTAGACCTGGAGGTTGCGCTCCTTCATGGGGGCGATGCGGCAGCGGCCGGAGAACGAGCCCACATCGGACCGCAGAGTAACCGCGTCACCGTCCTCCAGTCCGAGGCGTGCGGCGTCGGCAGCGGCCATGAAGACGTCGTCCCGCGCTCCGCCAGTGAGCGGATCGAGCCGCGCCTGGATCATCGAGTTGAACTGCTTGCCGCGCCGCGTGCTCAAATGGAACCAGCCCTCCGGGATATCCAGCTCCGCGGGATGCACCGGGTGGAATCGGGAACGGCCGCCCGGGAGCGCGGAGCGTCCGCCTTCACAGAGGCGTGGGCCGCCCCACTGGATCGCATCGCCGGCTGCGGACAGCCGCTCGATGCCCCGGTAGAACGGCACCGCCCGCGCGATGTCATGCCGCACCGCGGACGCATCCGTCAGTCCGAGAAGGTACGCGCGATCCGGGTCGACTCGGGCGGCCAGATCCACGAGCACCTCCCACTCGGAGCGGGCCTCCTCGATGCGGGGACCGGGGATTTCCGGAGAGAAGTAGATCCGACGCTCGGTAGCCGTCGCGGTTCCGCCACCCGGCTGCTCGTAGCGCGTCGTGGCAGGCAGCAGAACGACGACGTCTTCGGGCTCGACGAACATCTGGTGTGCGAGAACGATGTCCTGGTGCACGCGCAGGGGAACTCGCCGCAGCGCCTCCCTGCAGTACGCGGGGTCCGGCAGCGTATGCAGATAGTCACCACCGATCGCCCACAGCACGTCGATCTCGCGCCGGTGCGCCGCGTGCACCGTCTCGACGGCAGTGAGGCCGCGCCACTCGGGCACGTCGAAGCCCCACAGCTCGGACATCTCCGCGGCGCTCTGTGCGGTGACGGCTCGACCACCCGGGAACGACCACGGTACCGCCCCGACCTCGGCGCCGCCCTGCACCCCGCTGTGGCCTCGGATCGGCATGAGCCCACACTTCTCCCTCCCGAGGAAGCCGCGAGCCAAGGCGAGGTTGATGATGGCCTGTACGTTGTCGACTCCAAAGCGGTGCTGCGTAATGCCCATGCTCCAGATGAACACCGCGCTCCGCGCCTTCGCCACGGTCTCGGCGAAGTCGGTCATGCCTTCCCGTGTCACACCGCTGAAGCGCTCGAGCTCCGACCACGACTGCCCCGCCAGCTCGCCCTCGAGCTCCGTGAAACCCTCGGTGTGTCGGTCGATGAATTCGCGGTCGACTCCGTCCGTGGCGATGAGGTGCTTGAGCACGCCGTTGAGAAACGCGACGTCGCCACCCTGGTGCACCTGCACGAAGTCGTCGGCCAGCTTGGTGCCGAAGAGCGCGCTGTCGAGGATCGACGGAATCCAATACCGCTCCATCGCAGGCTCACGGTACGGGTTCACGACGACGATGCGTGTGCCCTTTTCCTTGGCGCGGTACATGTACTTCGTCGCAACCGGTTGATTGTTGGCGACATGCGAGCCGAAGAACACGAGCAGATCGGTCCCGATCCAATCGCTGTAGGAGCACGTCGAGGCGGCGTACCCGATCGAGCGCTTCAAGGCGGTGGTGCTCGGCGCGTGACAGACGCGGGCGGAGTTGTCGACGTTGTTGGTGCCCAGGAAACGCGCGACCTTCTGCACTCCGTAGTACACCTCATTGGTGATGCCGCGAGAGGTCAGGTAGAAAGCGAGGCGTCTGGGGTCCATGCCGCGAACGCGATCCGCGATCAGTGCGAGCGCGGCGTCCCACGAGAGGCGTTGGAAGCCGGGCTCTCCCCTCCGCCGCATCATCGGGACCGGAATCCGCCCCAGATTCCTCAGGCCTTCGCCGTCGAGTCCTGCGACTGAGTCCACATCGCTCAGCGTCGCCGGATCGAGCGCGGGCATCGTGTTCAGTCGGAGCAGCTCGAGGCGAACCGAGCAGAGGTGGATCCCGTCCAGCGTGAAGTCGTGGATGCCGGTGGTGCCAAGCGCACAACCGTCGCACACGCCGTCCTTCAAGATCCTGGTCGCGTACTCGAGCTGGTCCCGGTTCTTCCACCAGACGCGAGCCATGTCGCGGAAGTGTTTCGGTTTCTGCTGCCCGAGACCGAACGGTATAGGAGAGACCCACGTCGACGGATTCCAGCCGAATTCCATATGGGGCGCTTTTCGCTGTGGCGGCGGAGGCGAGTAGCTATGAGTAGCTAGAGGAGACGCTCGAGAAAACCGCTCACACCGAGGCCGACCAAGATCGTCAGCACGGTCTTGATGTTGCCGATATCGAGCGCCTGACGAATCGCGATGAAGCCCGCCACAGCCACCCACAGGGGGAGCAATGCGTAAAGCGGCCAACCAAGGATCGGAATGAACGCAAAGATCCACAGGATTCCCGGGGCCTGCGCGAAACCAAGCGTCCTCAGGAGCTCGCCCCAGGTCGCATTTCCGCCGAAGATGTGGACCCCGACCAGGTAACAGATGCCGGCCCACACCCCCCAGATGACGAGGGCGCCCACCGCAGCGAGCGAAGCGGCCATCAGCCCGCTGCCCGACGCTCCGATCCCGCGCGCGACCGCAACGATCGCGACCACCATCGCCGCCTGACCGGTCGCATTCTGATCGTGCTCGACTTCTTCGAACGTGTCGACGCTGAGGAACGTCGCCCCAACCATCCGCTCGACAAAAGAGCTCGTCGCCTCGGTCATGTCAGTACTCCCGCAGAAGGGTGTGCCTAGCAGCCCGTGGTAGAGTCTGCCGAATCAAAAGGGCACCCGCCAGGAGCATTCCCCACGCCCCAAGAAAAAGCTATCGAGGCAACCACTCCGGCGATGGTGTCGGAGTCTGCGAGCACGCACCCTCGCCCCGCTCTTCGCACGTGTCAAGCCATGTGTCAAGCGTCGAAATACGGCTCCAACGCGCGTTCCGGGGGCGGTGCAGTCACCAGACTCACGCCGATGAACAAGGCCGCCGACACGAGGAAGCCCAAGAGCACCGGTTCAACGGAAGAGGCGCCGAAGATCTCCCACAGGAACGTCGCGACTACACCTCCGACCATGGCAGCGGCGGCGCCCTCCTTGGTGGCCCTTCGCCACACCACGCCCCCAACGACCGGCATGACGAACGCCGCGGCCATCAAGGCCGTGAAGAGCAAGACGATGAACTGCACGAGCTCGCCTTCCCCGACGCCGCTCAGCAACAGGATCACGGGAACCGATCCGACGACGAGGATCCCAACGCGACCGATCCACATCCGACGCTCGGGTGTGACGTCCGGATCGACCAGGTTCTGGTATATGTCGACCGACAGCGCGGAGCCCGCGACGATCAAGAGCGAGTCGACGGTGGACATCATCGCCGCGGTGATCGCCGCGAGCATGATCGCGCCCAGCGTGACCGGGAGCACCGCCGTCGCCACCATCGGCATCGCGAGGTCCCCGGTCGGAAGCTCCGGGAAGAGAACGATCGCGCACAACGCGAGCATGAAGACCAGCAGGTTCAGCGAGAGGATCATGATGATCGCGAAGAGGATCCCTCGCCGGATCGTGTGCATGTCCTTCATCGCGTAGAGCCGGATCAACTTTTCAGGTGTCGCAATGCCACCCAGGAAGAACGAAAGTCCCATCGTGAGCAGGAGCGTCGCGGGCATCGTCTCCCACGTAAAGACGAGGGGATGGGCCGATTCGACAAGCGAGAGCAGCTCGCCGAAGCCGCCCACCTGCCTGAGCGCGAGAGGGACGGCAAAGAGCGCACCGAGGCTCATGACGATGAGCTGGAACGCATCTGTGTAGACCACGGCGATCATTCCGCCGACCACCGTGTACGCCAGCAGGATGACCGTGAATCCCACCATGCCCCAGGCTGCCGGGATCCCGAACACCGTGTGCGCGATGAGCCCCGCGGCGACGATCTGCGCCTGGATGTAGACGACGGTGGCAACGAGGATGATGCCGCCGGCCAGCCCTCGAATGCCCTTGCCGTAGTACCTCGTCTCGATGAAGGCGGGGAGCGTCAGCTCCTTCTGCTTCGTGAAGCGCGGAGCGAGCACCGCGACCATGAACCAATAGGAGAGCGGAATCGCGAGCAGCACCCAGGCAAATGACCAGCCAGCCGTGTACATGACGCCGATCGTACCAACGAACGTGCCCGCCGACGTATGGGTCGCCGCCATCGTGGCGCCCCCCGTGAACCAGCCGAGATTGCCACCCGCGATCCAGTAGTCCTCTTCGTTGCGGGTCGCGCGAAGACTGTACCAGCCGATCGCGAACAAGACGAAGAAGTAGCCGACGAAGACCCAGATCTGGGGAGTCACCTGCGCTCTTCCCAGATCATCCACAGCGCGTAGGCGACGACGATCGCGCCACAGACCAGGAAGAGTCCGTAGAAGATCAAGCCGGGTCGCCCGGTCACGACGCAGCTCTCTTGACGTGGCGCCAACCCATGAAGCCGAACGCGAGCAGGATCGCACCGATCAGCACGTCGATCAGGAGAGGTAGCCCAGGACGCCACGCGCCGTCGGCGCGTCCCCGTAGGCTGATGACGGACGGCACCACGGGCAGATCGACTACGTACAGACCCTCACCGTCGGCCTCGAGCCCCGTCGGGAAGCCCTCGGCGACCGACCAGGCAGGCGGGAGCCTGAGCTCCGCGCGGAACAGGTCGGGAACGCCGTCGGTCGGCGGGAACGCGACGGAGAGCACCGGGACGCGCACGCGGACATCTTCTCCATCGCGCTGCACGGCCTCCGCGATCCGATACACTCCGACGAGGTGATACGGCTCGCCGGTCTCGGCGAAACTCAGCGTAAAGCTTGCCGCCCGCATCGAGCCGGTCTCGGTATCGAGCTGGATCCGGGTTCCCGTGCGCTCTTCACCAAGCCAGAACAAGTCGGTGGTCGCGGAACCGAAACCGAGCAACTCGAATCGCAGCTCTGGCGTCCCTCGTACGTCGAGCACGTACTCGACGCGGACTTCGGCCCCGCCGTCGTCCGGGCTCAGATCCGCGTAGAGGCGCACCGACCGGACGGTAGTCTGCGCCGAGGCGGGAATCGCCACTGCGACGATGAGCACCGCGAGCAGAGGCGTGCTCAGGCCCACGCGTCTCTCATCACGCGCAGCGCGTTTCCACCCATGACCCTCTCGATGTCCTCGTCCGAATACCGGTTCCTCACGAGCCAGCGCACTGTGTTGTGCGAACCCTCGGTCGGATTCTCCAGCCCCTCGACGTACTCGACCTCGTCGTATTCCTGCCCCGGCTGGCCCTTGCCCTTGGACTCCTCGATCGAGAGCGCCGCCATGTATGTGTGGTGTAACCCGACATGATCTCCGTACACCGTGTCCGGACCGAAGCCCACGTGGTCGATGCCCACCAGCGCCTTCACGTACTCGAAGTGCTCCATGAACGCGTCGAGATTGTGTACGCGGTTGCTCCTTGTGAGCGTGGTATGCGGCGCGCACTCGATCCCTATCACTCCGCCTTTGGCCGCGACCGCCTCCAGCACGTCGTCGGGCGCGAGCCGTTTTGATTCCCACAGCGCCCGCGCGCCGATATGTGAGAGGACGATGGGCTTCTCACTCCACTCCACCGTGTCGAGCGTGGTCTGGTCACCGCAATGGGAGCAGTCGATGAGTAGACCGACCTTGTTCATACGCTCGACCGCCCGCTTTCCGAACTTGGTCAGTCCGCCGTCACGGTCTTCTTTTAGCCCGTTTCCGAGCGCGTTCGACTCGGAGTAGGTGATCCCGAGCGAGCGCAGTCCAAAGCCGTGAAGGAGGTCGATCCGGTCGAGCTCGTGCTCGATCATCGCCGCCCCCTCCAACGTCGCGACCCATGCGACGCGCCCCTCGTCATGCGCCCGCTGAACGTCGTCCGCCCGCGTGCAGTGGAAGACGAAATCCTGATGCGCGAGGTCACACAGGCGCATACCCAGGTCGTGCAACACGTCGTCCCACTGCCAGCCTGAAGACGAGTGGATTCTGCAGATCCCGTCCATCAAGTTGTCGAAGACGCAATCCCAATATGAATGCGCCAATCCTTCGAACGCCGTGGCCATGCGCCCGTGGCGGGCGTACTCCGGGGTCTGCTCGATTCGGTCCGGGAAGACGCCGAGGTGCTCGTGCATCGACACGAACGGGAAGCGCTCCGCGAGGTCGCGCACACGTGCTTCCTCTTCATCGCTGAGCGGGAAGCGATACGGCGGCACCCGCTCCACCTCGTCCGCGAGCTCGAAACGCTCGTAGTCGGCCCCCGCCTCGAGGTAGGCGAAAGACCGATATCCTGCATATCGCTTATGTAGGCTCATTCCTCATCCTCATTGTGCCGGTGAAAGCCACAACCTGGGGTGTCGGGTTTGCCGAGGCCATTGCCGGGTCGGCGCGCGGGCCCCCTCTTGCGGTCGTCCAATATCACTCGTCGCATATCACTCGTCGGAGCTCGCATACATGCACGCAACGCTGCGCACCGCCCGGGCGCACCTGAAGCTGGTTCCGTTCGCCCTCGCACTCATCCTGGTGCCCGCGCTACCCGCATCGGCCCAGGAAGGCGGATCGATGTACGTCGGTGGCCCCGGATCGGCGAACTTCGATCTCGCAGCCCGGTTCGCCCCGTACAAGATCCGCGATCTGGTTCACAGTACGACCGTCTCACCTCGCTGGATCGAGGGCAGCGAGAAGTTCTGGTACGAGTGGGAAAACGCCGACGGGACCTTCTACTACATCGTCGATCCGGTCCGCGGCACGAAGAGTCAACTCTTCGACAACGATCGCATCGCCGCCGAACTGACCCGCATCACACTCGATCCGTGGGATGGGCAGCACCTGCCGATCACCAGCATCCGCTTCATCAACGACGACACCTTCCAATTCGATGTCGAGTCGTCCCAGGACGAGGAGGTCGAAGACGGAGAGGAAGACGAAGAGGACGAAGAGGACGAGGAAGATCAGGAGGAGGACAGCTCCCGCGGTCCGCAGACGAAGAAGAAGGTCCATCACTTCGAGTACACGGTGTCGACCCAGACCCTGCGCCAGCTCGAGGAGTACGAGTCCCCGAACGATCACCCCTCCTGGGCGAGCGTCTCCCCCGACGGCCAGACCGTTGTCTTCGCGAAGCTCCACAACCTCTGGATGATGACCGGTGAGGACTATGAGCGCATCCTCGACGCCCGCCGCGGCAAGAGCGGCGACGATGCCGACGATGCCGAGGAAGACATCGAGGTCGAGGAGGTCCAGCTCACTACGGACGGTGAGCAGTATTACAGCTACGCGGCGAACTCGAGCGGTCGCGGCGAAACCAATGTCTCGCGCGAAGAAAACATGGAGGACCGGAAGCGCGCCGGCATCTCGTGGTCCAAGGACTCGCAGCGGTTCGCGCTCGTCCGCCGGGACCGGCGCGAGGTGGGCGACCTCTGGGTGGTGCACGTCACGGGCAACGAGCGGCCCGAGCTCGAGACGTACAAGTACGACATGCCCGGAGAGGAGGACGTCACACTGAGCGAGATCCTCGTCTACGATCTAGCTGCGCGCGTGATGGTGAAGGTGGACGACGATCCGTGGAAGGATCAGCTCATGTCGATCATCAACGATCAGCAGTTCGTCTACACGGACTCGGACGAGCCACGCCGGTCCCTGTGGCTCTCCGACAACTCGGACGAACTCTGGTTCACGCGGATCTCTCGAGACCGCAAGCGTACCGACGTGATGATCGCCAATACGTCCACGGGTGAGGTCCGCACCGTGATCGAGGATCGACTCAACACCTATATGGAGACGCGCACACCGATCCAACTCGACGACGGCGACCTACTCTGGTGGTCCGAGCGGGATGGCTGGGCGCACGTCTATCGGTACGGCTCGGACGGGACGCTCGTCCGGCGTCTGACCGAGGGCCCCTGGCACGTCGACGGAATGGTCGGGGTGGACGAGGCACGCGGCTACCTGTTCGTGACCGGCCAGGGTCGGGAAGACGGCGAGGATCCATACTATCAGCACCTGTACCGAGTGAACCTCGACGGCTCCGGCGTCACGCTGCTCAACCCTGGGGATTTCGAGCACCGCTTCAGCAGCGGCGAGTCGCGCCGCTTCTTCGTGGATAACTACTCGCGCGTGAACACGACCCCGGCTTCTGCGCTTTACAACGCGCAAGGACAGAAGGTTCTCGACCTGGAAGAAGCGGACTTCAGCGCGCTCACGGAGGCTGGATACCAGTTCCCGGAGCCGTTCAAGGCGGAGTCGGCGGATGGCGTCACCGACATGTACGGGGTGATGTACAAGCCGTACGACTTCGACCCGAACAAGAAGTACCCCATCGTCGCGTACGTGTATCCCGGTCCGCAGACCGAGTCGGTCTCGAAGTTCTTCAGCACGAACGCGTCCGAGCAGGCGCTGTCGCAGTTCGGCATGATCGTCGTCACGCTCGGTAACCGGGGAGGCAATCCGGATCGCTCGAAGTGGTATCACAACTATGGGTATGGCGACCTTCGCGACTACGGCCTCGATGACAAGAAGGCCGTGCTCGAGCAGCTCGCGGACCGCCACGACTTCATCGACCTGGACCGCGTCGGCATCTACGGGCACTCGGGCGGCGGCTTCATGTCCACCGCGGCGATGCTCGTCTACCCCGACTTCTTCAAGGTCGCCGTGTCGTCGTCCGGCAACCACAACAACGACGTGTACAACCGCAACTGGTCCGAGACCCACCACGGCGTGAAGGAAGTCGTCGACGACGAGGGCGAAGTCACCTTCGAGTACGACATCGAGAAGAACTCGGACCTCGCCGCGAACCTGAAGGGGCACCTGCTGCTCACGACCGGTGACATCGACAACAACGTGCACCACGCGGGCACGTTCCGGATGGCCGAGGCGTTGATAAAGGCGAACAAGCGCTTCGACTTCTTCGTATTCCCCGGCCAGCGGCACGGCTACGGCGACATGGGCGACTACTGGTACTGGCTCAGGGCCGAGTACTTCGTGAAGCATCTCCTGGGGGACGACGAGTGGGACGCGGACATCATCCCGCTTCAGGTGGACAGTCCGAAAACGCGGTAGCGGCACGGGGACGCACGACGGTTGTCGAAATCCTTGCGCAACGACGTGCTCGGGCTAGGATTTGGACTAGGGCGCCTGCGGTGAAGACCGCCTTACGCCCAGAAAACCGAAGACGAGGGCTCGACATGGAAGACCGGATGTCACGCAGGGCCGCACTCAAGGTGCTCGCGGCGGGCGCGGTTTTCGGCTGTTCGCCCGAGGGGGATGGGGACTCGGGCCCGCTCGCTCCGATCGTGGAGGGGGGAGCCGAGCCGGCGGACGCTTCCGACTACCAGGGAGCCGTTTCGTACCTAGCGACGGAGCAGCTGCAGGACATCCACGGGAACCCCGCGCCGGGAAGCATCTACGTTTACGGGGTCAAGGACGACGTCGTCCATTTCATCGACGGCAGGCGGGTGGGCGAGGACGGGTACTTCGAGCGGATTCCAATCCACGACCAGTACTCGAAGATCCTTCTCGCAGGCGTGATCTCCAGCGGTGTCACGGCGGTGACGAATGTCGTGAGCTTCACGCCGCTCATCGACTTCTCTCAAGACGAAGAATTCGTCGGGCCGCTCCGGTTCAAGGTCCTACGCAAGGACCAGATTCCTGAGGGGTTCGACCCGAGCCTGTTCACGAATTACCTCCAGAACTTGGACCCGGTGGGAGAGGATGGTCTGGGCGTGACCCATGCCTTTCAGTTCTCGGTCAAGGACGGCATGGTGACGGACGTCTCCGGTACCTACCTGAGGCCCTTCATGCCCGAGATACGCGACCAGTTCAAGCTGTTCATCCCCGAGATCAGCTTCAAGGGCTTTCCGTTGGCTGACCTCGGCGAGCGCGAGCACGTGGTGAGCCAGCTCGCACGGAATCTCCGCAAGTTCGTTCCCAATCTGGAAGTGGTGATCGATAAGATTGGGCGCACCGGTGGCGTGCGCTTAAACGCGGAGGGCGTGTACGAGATCGATCCGGGGTATTTCTTGATTTCGCTCGAGCGGCAGCAATGGCAGCAGCCGGACGGGTCCTCCGTCATTCCCATCGAGACCGCCATCGAGAGCGAATTCCAGGGAGAGCTGCGAGGGGCGTTCGGTAGCATCTTCATGACGAAGCGACTCTCCGTTGAACTGTTGGACAAGATCCTGGCGAAGGTAGCAGCGCGGTGCGTGGGGCTGACAGGAACCGCGCCCATGGCCGTTCCGCCGCATCTGACCATTCTGACGCACGGGCGCTTCTACCATGAGAGCCCCGACGAAGTAGCAGAGGCCGAGATCATGGCCTTCAAGCTGGCCAACGCGTACCCGGCCCGGCCCGGAAACGACAGACGGCGGCCTATCGAGGTTTTGGGGGACGCACTGCCTACTGAAGGGCAATCAGTGACGACGCTGTGGGGCGGAGCGGCCGCGGGCGTGTCGGCCCCTTCCAGGGGGACGATCGGCAGCGGGAGCGCCAGGGTAGCGCCAGTGCCGGTGCGGACCAACGCCCACGGCAGCTACGGACTTGCGGCGCGAGACCTAGCGACATGCCTCGAACAGAACTTCGAGGCTGCGGGACCGCTGATCTCGGCCCGGCGGGATTGAGGAGCAGAGAGCCGGCACACACGCCATCCCTGGCACACAGAAAGGCCCCGCGGCGTCGAAATCCGCCGCGGGGCCCCTGCTCGGGTCCTCGGGCTAACGACCCGGTACCATGATATGGGCGCCGCCCGTGCCTGCCGCCATGAGGTAGGCGCCACCTGCCTCGCGGGTGACCGGAAAGCCAGTGGATTCCGCGGTCGCGCCTGGCACGGCAATGGTGGTATGCATCCCGGCACTCGCCTGATCCGCGCCAGACATGGCCAACCACATCGAGCCGTACTCGACCGACGCGCGTGTGCCGTCCGCCTCCGCGGCAGTGATCATCGCGCGCTCTTCAGCGCCGTTGGCCGTCTCCACCCGGAAGCGCCGGTTTTGCGCAACTCTGTCGAGGTTCGCCTTGCTCGTGCACTGCACGGCAAAGGGCTGCCGGTCACGCTCATCGGACCGGTCGTAGCAGACCAGCTGGTTCGTCCCCTCCTTGAGGGTCTCGTACGTGTAATCGGCATTCCACTTGATGACTGTGGCGCCTTCCCTTGCCCTCGCGGGCGCCGCCGCCAACGCCGTTTCGATCGCGCTCTGCGCGTGCGCGGTCACCGAGACCGTGAGCAGACAGACGACGGCAAGGATGAAGCTCTTCATTGTGTTCCTCCACTCGTCCAGTTGATCCACACCTGACACCGGCAAAGAGTACACCGGCTACCCCGGGGGTCTCCACAGTTGGGTGGCACGAGAGAACCGTCAAGGCTGAAGTTCGAACCCGTGGTCAGTCACCGGCCGGCCCGGCCTCGCTCACGGCTCCGCGCCGGAGTGCCGCCCACTGGCCTCGCCTTGATTTCCGCGGTAGTCATTCGCCGTCCTTCTCCAGAATCCGGATCGGTCCTTGACATTGGAGCCCACTCCAACCCTTACCTTGATTCCATGCTGGAGCAGAAGCAGGTTGACTGACGCACGAGCAGGCGTCCGGTCGTGACGAGGGCAGTCGTCGGGATCGGCTTCGGCCTGGCCGTCAGCATTCTCCCTGTAGCGGCCCCTGTGGCGGCCCCTCTAACGGCCCAAGGGCACGGGCCCGTATACGGGCTCTCGACTCCAACGCTCGGACGCGGTGGCTGGAGCCTCGACGTCGCTGGAATGGGGCGCTTCTTCGACGGTGGTCAGACCGCCATGCTCCGCCCAATGCTCAGCTATGGGGTCACCGAAGACCTTCAGCTCTCGGCGTCGCTGCCCCTGCCCGTGGCACGCGACGACGACGCCCCCGCGGTGCGGGCCTTCATCCGGATGCCGGCTTCGCAGGACGCTGAAATTATGGTTGGCTGGCGGGTTCAGCGGCGCGGTACAGGCGTGGGGACCCGACAGGAAACGACACTTTGGTTCGCGGTGGACGTTCCCACCGACGCACGTCGCGACGGCCTCGAGACGGCGCCCGGGCTCTTCGGCTCGGTCGTGACCGGATACGCGTCCCGAGCGGTCTACGTCTGGCTCGGCGGTGCGTATCGGCGCTCCTTATCCGCCGGAAGCGACCAGCACCGGGCGGGAGACGTGACCATGGGGAGCCTGGTAGTCGGCTACCGACCGCCGTCGTTCCGAGCCGACTATCCCCACCCGGACTGGCGCATGTTCGTGGAAGTCGTCGGGGAGCGCGTCGGCCGCGACTCCGTGGGTGGCATTCGACGTTCCGATAGCGGAGGCCGTCAGCTCTATGTGGCACTCACGCTGCTGGGCCTCTACGGCTCATGGGGGCTTGCGGGAGGCCCCGCTTTCCCGCTCTATCAGTCGTTGAACGGAAACCAACGCGACGACGGAGTCCGCTTGGCGGTGAACGCCAGCTTCTGGTTCTGATCCTGAATCCTCAGAGGACAGCCTCATGCTCAGATCTACCCTCCTGGCGCTGGTCGCCGCCGCGGTGACGATAGGCTCGGCCGAGGCTCAGCTTCGATCTGTCGATCAGACGATCTACGGAATGGACTGAAGCGTGTGCGCCCACGCCGTGCGCGTGGCCGTGGAGAAGCTGGACGGCGTCGACAACGCGGAAGTGAGTCTCAACGACGGTCGGGTTCGTGTCCGGTTCGCACCGGGGAACACGGTGACGATCGCAGAGCTGCGTCGCACGATCCGCCATCAGGGCTTCACACCGAGAGAAGCGAAGCTCACGCTCTCGGCGCGCATCGAGATCCAGGCCGGAGCGCTGGTGGCGATCGTGCCTGGATCGGGAGTTACCTACGCCGTCACGGCTGACGGTGAGGTCCACCGGCGGCTGTCCAATAGCGCGGGCGGCACGGTGATCCTCGAAGGAGAGGTCGCGATCGATGAGGACGACCTGACGCCGGAGCGGATCGAAGTGACTGCGGTGGTTGGCGGTCAGTCGTGAGGCATGCCGGCTGAATCTGGTCTTACCACAGGAGCGCTCGCCGAAGCCGCGGGTGTCGGTCGCGAGACCGTGCGCTTTTACGAGCGGAAGGGTCTTCTTCCAGAGCCACCGCGCACCACGTCCGGGTATCGGGACTATCCGCTCGAGTCGGTAGGACGGCTGCGGTTCATCCGCCGAGCCCAGGGGTTGGGCTTCACTCTCGACGAGATCGCGGACCTACTGGCGCTTCGCGTCGACGAAGTCGCCGCGTGCGGCACCGTGGAAGCCCGGGCCCGTGAGAAACTCGCGAGTGTCGCCGACAAGCTGACTGAGCTGCGCCGCATGAAGAAGGCCCTGGAGCGCCTGGTCGATGCATGCCAGTCGCGCGAGCCCACGAGCGACTGCCCGATCCTCGAGGAGCTCGAAGAGCGCCAAGCGTCCGCCGAGCAACGAACCTCCCCTTGACCCTGTACTAGGGTACCGGGTGTAGGTTGATGGTGTGGAGCCGGATCGGGCGAGTCGGTCCCGGCTGATACGAAGACGTGCCGGAGGACGAGTTGAAGGATTCAATGAAGGCAGCGTTGCCCGGAGTAAGCGGGGTCGTCGCGGCAGCCGGCTCCGCGCTTTGCTGTGCCGGGCCCGTGCTCGCGGTGACCGTCGGCGTTTCGGGCGCTGGGCTCTCCGCCTTCGAGCCGTTACGCCCCTACTTCCTGGGCGCGACCGCTCTGTGCCTGGTGCTGGGCTTCGTGCTTCTCGACCGAGAGGAGAAGAGCGCCTGCGTCCCGGGCAAGCCGTGCGCAGACCCCGACGTACGCCGCCGCATGAAAGTGGTGCTTTGGATCGCGACCGGTGCGGCAGTGGTCTTGGCCACGTTTCCGCGTTGGCAGACACTCGTTTTTTAGACCCAGGAGAAGCCGAGCATGAGTTGGAAGGAATGGACAGCCGTCGGCGTCGTGATCGGCGTCGGGATCGTGATGCAGATCCCCAGCCACGGCGACGTGGCGACGGACCACGAGGCTTTGGGCCACGGAGAGATGCCCGCGGAAATGGCCGCGGCAACGGGCCTCTACCGCACGGTGGCGCTCGACGTCACCGGCATGACCTGAGACGGTTGTGCCTCAGCGGCCCGGGTGGCCGTGGAACGAGTAGAGGGAGTCCGTGAAGCGGTGTTCTCTTACGACCGTGCGGAGGGGTTCGTCACCTTCGACACGACGATGACGTCCCCGGAGGAGTTTCTCGCCGAGCTCGATCGAATGACGGACTTCAGTGGGACGGTTCGAGCCGACGCGGACTCGAATGCGACGTCGCACGAAGAGGCCGACGAGCACCCGAGCGGGAGTGGAAACGGCGGAACGAGTTGATGAGCTCCGACACGCAGGGAAGCTACGACCTGGCCGTGCTCGGCGGTGGCTCGGCCGGCTTCGCAGCGGCCATTCGCGCGGTTGAGCTCGGTGCCCGCGTGGCGATGGTGAACGAAGGAACGATCGGCGGTACGTGTGTGAACGTCGGCTGCATCCCGTCCAAGACGGTGATCCGCGCGGCCGAGGCACGGCACGTGCAGAGCCATCACGGCTTCGACGGTGTGGCGCGATCTGAGGAGCCAGTCGACTGGGCGCGAATTCGGGCCGGAAAGGACGACCTGGTGACCGCGCTCCGAACCGCGAAGTACGAGAACGTCCTGCGCGGCTACCCGGAGATCACACTCATCGAAGGCCGAGGGGTTCTGGACGAGGAGGGCCGGGTCCGTCTGTCGCACGGCACGCCGGTGCCCGGCGAGCGCGTTGTCGTCGCGACCGGCTCCTCTCCGTGGGCACCCGACGTCCCGGGGTTGGCCGGGGCGGGATATTTGGACAGCACCGCACTGCTCGACCTGGGTGAGCTGCCCGGCTCGCTTGCCGTCTTGGGCGCCGGGTCGGTCGGAGTCGAGCTGGCGCAGGCGTACGCGCGCCTCGGCGTACGAGTGACGATCCTGGCTCGCTCGCGCGTTTTGTCGACGGAGGACCCGGACGTCAGCGCAGAGCTGACGCGCCACCTGCGCGACGAGGGCATCGGAGTGGCCACCCACGTGACGCTAGAGTCCGTCGAAAGGACTGCCTCGGGACGCCTGATCCACTACCGTGCCGGAGATGCGGAAGCCACATCGCTCGAGGCGGACCAGATCCTGGTGGCCGCCGGACGCAGGCCCAACACGGACGCCATAGGCCTCGAGACCGCGGGCGTGGAGCTCGGGCCTTCGCTCGAGATCGTGGTCGACGCGGAGCTACGGACCAGCAACCCACGGGTTTTCGCAGGGGGCGACGTCACGGGCGGGCCGATGCACGTGTACGTGGCCGCCCGCGCGGCGAGCCTGGCCGCGGAGAACGCCTTGGGCGGAACGAAGAAGCTCGACCTCTCTGTGCTTCCGAGGGTGACGTTCACGAGTCCAGCGGTCGCTTCGGTCGGCCTCACCGAGCAAGAGGCCCGAGAGTCCGGGATGGAACCGCTCGTCTCGAAGCTCCCCCTGGAACAGGTGCCGAGGGCCCTAGCCGCCCGTGATACGCGCGGCTTCGTGAAGCTCGTGGCCGACGCCGCGACGCGGCGCATCGTGGGTGCGCACATCGTGGCCGCGGAAGCCGGTGAGATGATCATGGAACCCACGCTGGCGGTGAGATTCGGCCTCACGATCGACGACCTGACCTCGACGCTTCACCCCTATCTGACCTTGTCGGAAGGGATCAAGCTCGCGGCGCTGACCTTCGAGAAGGATGTCGCGACGCTTTCGTGCTGCGCGGTCTGAGCCGGCGCGAAGCAAGCGAACGGAAGCTACCGCCGGGTTGTCCGCCGAGTTGTCGAACCACCAAGTCATGTGGAGCTTCGACCCCGCCGGGACGAAGAGTGGTTCCTCGTACTCGTACAGGAACTGCCAGTTGAAGTCATAGTGCGGGACCCATAGTAGGGTCTCCCACTTCCCGTCCGGATACTCAAGTTCGTACTTCACGGCTTTGCCGCGAAAATGCATGTGCGGCCCCATCGAGAGCAGGTAGGTGTCCTCCTCGGTGTCGACCACGTAGTCGATCACGTCGCCCGCCTCGTAAAAGACAAAAGCCCCTTGGGTAAGATCCTCTACGCCCGTTCCCGGCCCGGCGGTCTTGTGATAGTGCATGTTGAGGGTGATGAACGGATCCTCGGGCAGAAGAACGCCCCAGCCCTCGGGATAGGTAAACGGCCCTCGGCCCGGGACACCGACACCCAGATGACTGGATACGATGTGGTGCACCCAAGGACCACCGGGGCGTAGCTCGGCCTTGGAGATCCACTTCGCCTCCGTGTGCTGGCCTTCCGGAACGGGCAGATAGACCGTCGGCTGCCAGTCGACGACGCTGTCGGGCACGTGAAGGGGCTCCGGGAACTCAACGATCAGATCTGGATCACCGATCCACCAGCCCGAGGGCGGCAGGGTCGTGCCCCCTACTCTTCCCTCTCCTAGGACTTCCGCGCCCGAATGCACGGGAGCGTCCGCCGGGTCCCCAGCGGGTGCACGGGCGTCGACCCAAGCAATGAGCGTTTGCTTCTCATCTGCCGAGAGATAGCGCTCGTCCTTGAACGTGCCCTGGTGCTGCTCGTGTGCTCCCCATGGGGGCATATATCCGGTTTCGATCGCCCGCTTGATTCGGGGCGCCCACCGGCGTGCCTCCTCATAGGTCATCAGCGACATCGGCGCCGTGATTCCGCCGACCTTCGGTCCATCTGGCTGGTGGCAGGCCAATCATAGAATCCCCCCGGATGTGACACCGCCCGCACTGCCTCAAACCAGGACCGAGCTCGCGGAAGCACCGGACGCCCGAGCACACATCAACCCACGCCGAGGGTAGTGGCTGGCGGTGACCATGCGCAAGCGTGAGGAGCCCCACCCGTCCTGTCCTTGCTCACCGCAAGAGCCCACTCTACCCTGGCTCCAGTCCGACACTCGAGTCCGATTTTCTATGGATCACGACGAACGCACCCGCAGAGAGTTCCTCACCACCTCCGGCTCCGCGATGGGTGGTGCATGGCTCCTTCGCTTCGCGCCGCTCATCGCGGTGACGCAGGCGTGCGCGTCGGACGCTATGCGCTCCGGTCTTCCCTTCACGACCTTGAGCGAGCGCGAGGGCGCGGACTTCGACGCGTTCGCGGCACGCATCGTGCCGACGGACGATACGCCCGGCGCGCGCGAGGCGGGTGCGGTCCACTTCGCCGACCGCGCGTTGCAGACCTTTCTGGACGAGCTGCTTCCCATCGTGCGAGACGGGCTCTCGAGCATGAATAGGCGGGTCGCCGACACATTCGGGGGAATCGGGGCGTTCGCGGACCTTTCCGAGGACCAGCAGGACGAGATCATCACGGCCGTCGAGCAGGAGGACCCGATTTTCTTTTCCTTCGCGCGCATCCTCGTGATCATGAGTCTGATGGCGGAACCGGAGTACGCTGGGAACGTGGACAGGGTCGGGTGGCAGCTCATCGGGCGCGGGAACGAGGCCGTCTTCCAACCACCGTTCGGCTTTTATGATCGAGACGAGCACGGTGAGCCGCCGGCGGGGGGGGCGGACCAATGATCCAGGAGATGGTGCGCTACCCGACGAGCGAAGAGGTCGACTTCGTCATCATCGGGTCGGGCGCGGCCGGAGGCGTTATCGCGAAGGAGTTGTCCACAAACGGCTTCTCCGTCGTGGTGATGGAGCAGGGTCCCTACCTCCGCCCCTTCCAGTTCGGTCACGACGAAGTGGACACTTTTTTTGGCGAGGGCTTAGACGGAAAGCTGGAGGACCATCCCCACTCGTTCCGAGCCAGCGCGGACCAAGACGCGGTGCCGGCGTCTTTCATGCCGAGCCTCTTCTACGCGAAGGCCGTGGGTGGGAGCACGCTCCACTTCGCCGCCAACTATTGGCGCCTCCGACCCGTCGACTTCCACGAGCGCAGCCTACTCGGGCCGATCTCGGGCACGACCTTCGCCGACTGGCCGCTCACGTACGACGAACTCGAGCCGTACTACACGAAGGTGGACTGGGAAGTAGGCGTGTCCGGCGAGCCGGGCCCGGGAGACCCGCGGAGGTCGCGTGGCTACCCAGTCCCGCCCATGCCCATCAAGTCCTCCGGCGTGCTGCTCCGTGACGGGGCCGAGCGCATGGGCTACACGTCGAAGCCCGCACCCCTGGCGATTTTGTCCCAGCCCTACAACGGGCGCGCCGCGTGCGTCCATTGTGGCTTTTGTTGGGGCCAAGCCTGCGAGGTGGGAGCCAAGTCGTCGACGCTTGCGTCGATGATCCCGGTCGCCGAACGGACCGGTCGCTGCGAGATCCGAGACCGCAGCGTTGTGACACGCGTCGAGACCAACGCGGCCGGCCGCGTCACCCGGGTGATCTATCTGGATCCGGACGGCGTCGAGCAGGCCCAGCCCGCCAAGGCGGTCGTGCTGTGCGCCAATGGTGCGGAAACGCCGCGACTGCTCTTTCTCTCCGAGTCGAGCCAGCACCCTCACGGACTGGCAAACTCCAGCGGGCTGGTGGGAAAGAACCTGATGTTCAACTACAACCCGATAACTTGGGCCCGATTCCCTGAGCCCCTCAACGAGTACAAGAGCGTCGTCGCGACCCGGGTCGTCATGGACTTCTACGAGTCGGACCCCAAGCGCGGGTTCTACGGCGGCGGGGGCATCGACGGGCGCGCCACCATCGGTCCGCTCTTCTGGGCCATGTTCGACAACCCGATGCCGGGGATGCCGTCCTGGGGGCCGGAGTTCAAGAAGCAGCTACGCTACTACAACTACACGATGGCCATCGTAGGGCACGGCACCTCGCTGCCCCAGGAGACGAATATGATCGAGCCGGACCCGGACCTGGTCGACGCTTGGGGTCGTCCGGGCATCCGCATGACGTACGCGGACCACGCGGACGATCTGGCGTTCGCCGGTTTCCTGCAGGAGAGAATGGGGGAGATCATGGAGGCGGCAGGCGCCGAGCAAGTCACGCCCCTCCCACTCGCTCCCTCGGCGGGGACCGCTCACCTCTTGGGGACCTGCCGAATGGGTAACGACCCCCGGTCGTCAGTGGTCGACCGCTACCACCGGGCTCACGACGTGGCGAACCTCTTCATATGCGACGGGAGCAGCATGGTAACGTCGGGCCGGGGCCAACCCACGATGACGATCCAAGCGCTGGCGTTCCGCGCGGCTGACTACATGACGGAGGCCGCGCGGGCGGGCGAAATCTAGCAGCCCGTGGTATGAAGTACAGCGGGCCGGGTTCCCTCGATCAGCGCCGTCCGATGTCCGCCGCCTCCGCCTCTCGGATCGTGGCCTTTGCGTCGTAGTCCAAGATGTAGCCACGCTCGAGGTTGGCCGCCACGGCAGCCCTCACCGCGGTGACGTACTCCGCATGCGTCGGATAAAGCGTCGCGAGCGTGGCCGCGCTGAACGGTTCGTTGGAGCCGTAGAGGCGACAGAAGCCCGACCCCGTGTTGATGCCGGTATTGGTCGCCGTCGGCACCGCATGCGCCGCGAGGCGGATGCCGCCGAGCGCGTTGCCATGCGCGTCTCGCGCGAAGACCGTCTCCGAGCCCGTTGGAGCGGCCTCGATGGAGGGCGCGGTCGGGGGCGCCGTGCCGTCGTCCACCCAGCGCACCAGTTGATCGAACGCCGCATGCATCACGTGCCGGAACGGAACCCGGCTGTAGACGGGTCGATCGCACACAAGATCGCGCAGCTGGGCCTGGGCCGGATCCCTCCCCTCGCTGACTGCGATGGCCTTGACGCGTTCCTGTCCGTAGAAGACGTCGACGTGGGACGAGCCGGCGACCTCCCACTGGCGGAACGTGTCGGTGTCCGGCTGCCGACTGCCCACGCGCCTCACCATGTCGGTCTCCGCCATCAGCTTCCAGATCTTTACATCCTGGTCGTCCCGGATTCGTCCACCCCCACCGTGCACGACGACCGCGTCGAAGACCGGATCCCTGGGGTGTACGTTGTTGAGATACACGGCGAGCCGCCCGGCCGACTGCGAATGCCCGGTCGCGAACAGGCGTTCGACCTCGAGACCTCCTAGAGGGTCGACCTCGCCCGGCTGGCGGACCACCCTGCCCATCGCCGTCAGGATGTCGTAGGAAAGAGCGTCGTTCTCGATCGTTCCCCCGGCGGTCACATCGAGGGTACCGTAGCGGGTGGGGCTCCACTCCCTCATCTGGTCGACTCCGACCCGCTGCGCGGAGAGGCCGATCCACGCATAGCCGCTGCGCATGAAGTGCTGCCCGACTTGCAGCCAGTCGATGTCCAGGTCACGTCCCGCCGTGACGTTGACCCACTCGATCACCACAGTGCCGTTGAAGTCTGCGGGATCGGCCGGGCGCCGGACGATGAAGCGCGTCTTGTACGGGTGTCCCCCGTCCACCACATCCGCCGTCTCCATCTCGGACGGCGTGTATCTGTTGGCGGTGCCCTCGATGAAGAATTCCTCCTCGATGTATCCGTGCCCGGCGAGGTCCATGCCCGACATCGAGAAGATGAAGTCGTGCGATGGGTCGCCAGGCGTGACGTTGACCGGAACCGGCCCGGTGACGGTCGCCGCGGGAGACTCTCCTGCCCTGAGACCGGCGCCCCTTACGCTCATACGCACGGAATAGAGCCCTGTCCGCGCAGTGATGAAGAGAGTTCTGCCGTCCTCGCCGCCGAATCCCACGTTGGCGGGCATTTCGGGAACCTGAATGATCTCGAGCTGCTCGCCGTCGGGGCTGTAGACCGTCACGCCCGCGCGCCACGTCAGGTAGAGATTGCCCCGCTCGTCCATGGTCATGCCGTCCGAGGCCTGGGGCGCGAACAGCTGCTTCGGACCTAGCGTAGCGTCGGCGCGAACGTCGAGTACGTAGGTCTCGCCGGACGTGTCGGCGACGTACAGCTTGGTGCCGTCCAGAGAACCGATGACACCGTTCGGTTTGCCCATGTCGCTCACGACGCGAGTGATCGAGCTCCGGTCCGGCGACACGTAGTAGACGTGTTCACCATCCTGCTCCACAGGGTATTCACCGAACTGGTACCGGGGATCCGTGAAGTAGAACCCGCCCCTGGCGTCGATCCACATGTCATTGGGACTGTTCAGCCTTTTTCCCTCGAAGCGCTCCACGATCACCGAAACGTTGCCCTCAGAATCCATGGTGGTCAGGCGCTGCGCGCTTCCCTCGGCCGCCATGAGATTGCCGTCACGGTCGAAGATCAGGCCGTTGGCTCCGCCCGTGCTCTCGCGCACGACGGAGAGCGTCCCATCCAGAGACCAACGATAGATCCGGTTCGCCGGGATATCCGTGAAGTAGATGTTTCCGAGGGCGTCCGCCGTGGGGCCTTCGGTGAACTGGAAGTCCCCGTGCAGCTTCTCGACCTGAGCACCCGGAGCAACGAGAGATTGAGCGTAGGCTTGCTGCGACATCGAACACGCCAACGCGAACGCCGCCATGACGAGAACCCGATGACGTGCACGCGTGGCTTGTCCCATGGTGGTGTCCTTGGCGAAGAGGGTGGCGGCGTAAAAGTGAAACGCTCACCCACTCGACGCTAGCCTGCAACGGATACCCTGGTGCGCACTCCTCGAGACACGTCTCTTCCAGCAACGGCACGCCGCAGGAGGGAGAGTCATGAGGAGAAGAATCAAGTCGCGGAGCATCTTTGGCATCACCTTCATCGCGACGGTGTCACTGGTCGGAGTGAGCGCTTGCGAGCAGGCCGGCAGGGAAATCCTGATCGATGACGACGACATCGGCGGGGTCGTCACCAGCCCCGACGGGCCGGAGGCCGGCGTGTGGGTCATCGCCGAGACCACCGACTTGCCCACGCCCTTCAACAAGATCGTCGTAACGGACGACGAGGGCCGCTACGTGCTCCCCGATCTGCCGAGCGCGACCTACGACGTGTGGGTGCGCGGCTACGGACTCGTCGATTCGCCGAAGCTCGAGGTCACGCCCGGCAGCATGCAAGACCTCACGGCGGTGGTGGCACCCGATCCGCACGCGGCGGCGCAGTACTACCCGGCCGGCTATTGGTTCTCCCTGATCAGCGTACCGGACAAGGATCAGTTCCCGGGCACGGGACCTGACGGGAACGGCATCTCTCCCAGCGTGGAGAGCCAGGCCGAGTGGCTCAGGAGCCTCAAGTCGGGTGGCTGTATGGCGTGTCATCAAATGGGCAACAAGGCGACTCGGGAGATTCCGCCCGAGCTCGGGGACTTCCCCTCGACCGTGGCCGCGTGGGATCGGCGCATCCAATCCGGGCAAGCGGGCGGTAGCATGGTAGGGGGTCTCAACAGGATGGGCCTGAGGGCGGCGCTGGAGATGTTCGGTGACTGGACCGATCGCATCGTCGCGGGCGAAGTGCCGCCCGCGCCGCCCCGGCCGTCAGGCGTAGAGCGCAACGTCGTCATTTCCCAGTGGGACTGGGCCGATCCGCAGGCGTACCTCCATGACGAGGCCTCCACCGACAAGCGAGACCCCACGGTCAATGCCAACGGGCCGATCTACGGCGCGCTCGAGGCCAGCGCGGACTACATTCCCGTTCTGGACCCCGTGCGCCACGCGGCGAGCCAGGTGCCGGTCCCGGTGCGCGATCCGAACACGCCCGTGGCGTCGGGGCCTCCGTTGATGCCGTCGCCGTATTGGGGGGACGAGGCGATCTGGGACAGCCGGGCCAACGTCCACAACCCGATGCTCGATCACCGGGCGCGGGTCTGGCTCACCTCCAGGATTCGGCCGGCTGCGAATCCGCCGTTCTGCCGGGAGGGCTCCGACCATCCGTCCGCGCAGCGCTTCCCGACCACTCGAACCGGCCGCAACCTCGCCATGTTCGATCCGGCGACCGAGGAGTTCAAGCTCATCAGCACGTGCTTCAGCACGCATCATCTGATCTTCGCGGAAGACGACGACCACACTCTGTGGACGAGCGGTGGCGGCCAGGTCATCGGTTGGCTGAACACCAGGATGTACGACGAGACCGGAGACGAAGAAGCGTCACAGGGCTGGTCTCCGCTCATCCTCGACACCAACGGGAACGGTGCACTGGACGAGTGGGTCGAGCCGGGTGAGCCGGTCGATCCTACCAAGGACAAGCGGATCACCTCGGGCTACTACGCCGTCGCCTTCAATCCGACCGACGGCTCGATCTGGGGCACGTCGTTGGGCTTCCCCGGAGGGGTCATCCGGTTCGATCCAGCAACGGGTCTCACGGAATTCTACGAGCCGCCGTGGGGCAACCCAGACGTTCCCGAACAGGGCTACTCGCCGCGCGGCGGGGACATCGACCGCGACGGCGTGATGTGGACCGCGCTGGCGAGCGGGCACATGGCGAGCTTCGATCGCAGCAAGTGCGCGGGGCCTCTCAACGGACCGACCGCGACGGGACAGCACTGTCCTGAGGGTTGGACGCTCTATCCGGAGCCGTTGCCACAGTTGAAGGGTCTGACCGACTCCGGCAGCGCAGAGTCCAGCTACTACACGTGGGTGGACCAGTTCAACACGCTCGGGCTGGGCGAGGGCGTGCCGATCAACACCGGCAATGGATCCGAAGGACTGCTCGCGCTGCGGGACGGGGAGTGGGTCGTGCTGCGCGTGCCTTACCCGCTCGGGTTCTACACCAAGTGGATGGATGGCCGCATTGACGATCCGAACGCTGGTTGGAAAGGAAAGGGCCTATGGGCGACGTACAGCACCCGGGCGCCTTTCCATCTCGAGACCGGCAAGGGCACTTCGAGCAAGGTCGTGAAGTTTCAGCTGAGGCCCGACCCGCTCGCGCGGTAGTTAGTTAGAGGTCTCACGGAGGGAGAACGATGATCCGACGACGCGAAGTACTCATCGGTGCAGCAGGGTTGACGCTCATCTTGGTGCTGGCAGTGGCCTCGGCGTGCTTGGATGAGCGCGCTGAGGAAGCTCAGTTGGGGGGCGTCGAGGTCCCTCTCTTCGAGGTCGATCCGCTGTGGCCCAAGCCACTGCCCAACCACTGGATCCTCGGCTCCACGATCGGCGTGTCGGTGGACTCTCGCGACCACATCTGGATCATCCACCGACAGACCACCTTCAACGTGAACAACGAGCTCGGCGCGACCCTCGATCCGCCTACCACCGAATGCTGTGTTCCCGCGCCGAACATCCTGGAGTTCGATCTAGAGGGGAATCTCGTAGGCTCGTGGGGAGGACCGGGTGAGGGCTACGATTGGCCCCAGTCCAACCACGGCATCACGGTCGACGCCATGGACAACGTCTGGATCGGTGGGAACGGCGCGAACGACTCGCACATCCTGAAGTTCACGCGGGACGGAACGTTTCTCATGCAGTTCGGCCGGCCGGGAATGAGGGCTGGAAGCAACGACACTGAGCACTTCTGGAGGGTTGCGGAAGTCACGATCGACGCCGAAGAAAACGAGGCGTACGTCGCGGACGGGTACGGCAATCGCAGAATCGCCGTGCTCGACGCTTCCACCGGAGAGTTCAAACGATACTGGGGCGCGTACGGCAATACGCCGGACGACTCGCCGCTCCCGCCGTACAGCCCGGATGCACCCCCAGCCCAGCAGTTCCGCAGCCCGGTGCACTGCGCTCAGATCTCGCACGACGGGTTTGTCTACGTGTGCGACCGAGCGGGCGACCGCATCCAGGTCTTCCAGCGAGACGGCACCTATGTCACCGAGGCCTTCGTCGCGCCGGAGACACTGGGCTCTGGCTCGACTTGGGACATCGCCTTCTCACGCGATCCCGAGCAGCGATTCCTCTACCTGGCTGATGGCTCCAACAAGAAGATTCACGTCCTCGACCGCGCGTCGTTGGAAGTGCTCACGACTTTCGGTGACGGTGGACGTCAGCCGGGCCAGTTCTACGGCGTGCACAGCATCGCGACGGACTCGCAAGGCAACCTCTACACGACGGAGACCTACGAGGGCAAACGGCTGCAGAAGTTCGTGTTCATGGGCCTGGGCACCGCTCCCCGCGACCAGGGTGTGGTCTGGCCGACTCGCGACTGAAGCGACGCCTCCGCCCGACTCGGATGACGAGGCTCCGGCTCAGGGCGCCGGTGTCAGAATAGCGAGCACGATCAAGCGATCGTCGCTCGTGTTGCGGATGCCGTGCGGGACGCCGTCGGGGGCGACGAGCATCACGCCGGCCTCCATCTCGACCTCGCGGTCCTCGAGCAGGAAGAGTCCCCGGCCTTCGAGCACGTGATAGATCTTGTCCATGCCCTTGTGGGCGTGGAGCCGATGTTCCTGGCCGGGCTCGAAGGCGTTCAGCCCGACGAGCACGCGCTCCGACCTGAAGATCGTGCTCTTGCCCATCTTCTCGGAGTCGAAGACGGCTTTCGATTCCGGTCGAATCGCTTCAGGGTGCGTCATCGTGACAGGGCCTTGGGGACTGGTTTTCGCGGGTCTACCTGAGCGCCAACGCGATGAGACCTGTCTCGTCGCTCCTGCCGAAGGCCACCACGATATACTGACGGCCCGCCGCCATATAGGTCATGGGGGTCCCTGTCGGCGTTGACGGCAGCTCGATCGTGTGAAGGGTCTCGCCCGTCGCCTTGTCCAGCACCAGCAGAGCCGGGCCACCGGCCGCCCCGTCGCGGGCACCGCCATGACCGATGAACAGCAGCGTCTCGGTCAAGAGCGGACCTGTGAACGCACCTCCGCCCAAAGGCCCGGGATCCGGTATTCCCATGTCGATTACGCGGGCACGGATTCCGTCGCCGAGAGGGATCTGCCAAACATGATCCCCCGTATTGAGGTCGATGGCGGTCAGCCGCGCGTACGGCGGCTTGACCAGCGGCAACCGCTGCGGGCCGAGAGGGGAACCGCCCCGCCCTCTCATGTACCGGAAGTCCGACCGCGCGGAATCTGCCTCCACCAGCCGAACCGTGATCGGGCTCGTTCGCGACGGCACGTACAACATGCCGTTCGACGGATCGACCGCCGCGCCCTGCCAGTTCGCGCCCCCCCCCCAACCGGGCAGGTTCAGCGTTCCCTTTTGTGACGGCGGATGGAACAGCCCACCATGGTCGGAGTTCTCGAGAAGAGCCTCCGCCTCGGCGCGGAGTTCGGGTGTGAAGTCTATGAGATCATCGACCGTAATCCCCTGTCGCTCGAACGGGGCGGGTCGCGTCGGGAACGGTTGTGTCGGGGACAGCCGCTCTCCCGGAACGGTCGACGGAGGGACCGGACGCTCCTCGATCGGCCAAACGGGCTCGCCCGTGACCCGATCGAACACGTATACGAAGCCCTGCTTGGTCACCTGCGCCACGGCCTTGATGCGCCGGCCGTCCACGGTGATGTCGATCAGCGTCGGCGCCGCCGGGATGTCATAGTCCCACACCCCGTGGTGCACGAACTGGTAATGCCACACGCGGCGGCCCGTCGCCGCCTCGACGGCCACCAGGCTTTCGGCGAACAGGTTGTCCCCGAGGCGGTGGCCACCGTACCAGTCGTTGGTCGGCGTGCCGATCGGCAGGTAGACGTACCCCAGCTCTTCGTCGGCACTCATGATGGTCCAGACGTTCGTATTCCCGGTGTATTGCCAGGAGTCGTTCTCCCAGGTGTCGTTACCTGGCTCCCCCGCCTGCGGCACCGTGTGGAAGATCCACCGCCGCTCTCCCGTGCGTACGTCGAAGGCACGGACGTCACCCGGCGGCGCGGTCATGTAGCGCGGACCATCCGAGATCGAGGACCCGATCACGACCACGTCACCGACGACCAGCGGCGGGGACATGACCTGATAGCTACGTCCGGACACCTCGCGCCGAAGCCCCGCGGTGAGATCGATGCTCCCCTCACTGCCAAAGTCTGCGACGGGCTCTCCTGTGGCGGCGTCCAGCGCCCACAGACGCGCATCGCCGGTGGCGAGGAAGATCCGGCTCTCCCCACCACCGGCCCAATGCGCTACGCCACGCGAGTTGAACCCGAGATTGGTGGGGCGACCCGCCTCATAGCTCTTCGGGTCGAACACCCAGAGTTGCTCGCCGGAAGCCGCGTCTATCGCGGCCACGAGGCTGAGCGAGGTCCGGATGTAGAGCACGCCGTCCACCATGATCGGCGTTGCCTTGAAGGCGGCAGGGCTGAGACCCGAGTCCGCCCCGAAGGCGGCAGAGCTGGGAGCTGGGTTCTCCCCAGCCAAAGCGTTGTCCGGCGAGCGCCACTGCCATAGGACGCTCACCTGATCGACGTTGCGCTCATGGATCTGATCCAGCGCCGAGAACTTCGTGCTCCCTGCATCGCCGCCATAGACGGGCCACTCGCCGTCGGGTGCGCCCTGCTGTGCACCAAGAGTCGCGGGAAGGGCGGCGAGACAGAGCGTGAGGAACAGTCTCATGATCGGCGTCGCCTCCCGTAGTCCGGTCGATAGTTCCGGTGGCACTGGACGCAGGACTGGTAGAGCTGATCGTTCAGCTCGGTGAGCGCCTCCACGTCCTTTTCTTTCGCCGCCCAAAACGCCGCTTCGCCGACGTCGAGCAAGAGCTTGGCGTCCTTCATCCACTGCTCGCGGCCTTTTGCCCGGCTCGGCATCATCAGCAGGTTGGCGGACTCAGCCAGCATCAGCGACGTACCCTCGAGTTCCGTCCATTCGGCGGAGGTGGTCGGGGTCCGCGTGGTGATGTAGAAGATCGCGTCCGAGGCCGGGTAGATGATCTGTACCATGAGGTCGCTCATCGTCCCGATGCGCCGCGCGACGGGAACCGAATCCAGCTCCTCAGGCACTGCCTGGGCCGCGAGTGCTTGTGGACCGGCAGCACCGACGAGGCAAACCGCCACGGACAAGAACAACGTCGTCCGCCCCTTTGAAGTGCCGCAGGGGGAAGTGCCGCACGGGGAAGTACCGTACAGGCGACTCATGCGACCCTGTCCCGCAAAGTCCCGCAAAATCGGTGCGTCAGCATCTCCCAGGGTCGGACCCGCGCGACCGGGCCTCTGCGCCATCGTCAGGCGCGCCGGTACCCGACGAGCCCAGGAAGAACTTCCTGCCGTCCGGGAACGTGACGTCGCGGCCGTTGGCTCGCTTGAGCGTGTGGTCCTTCGTCTGAAAACCGTCGACGACGAGCACGGTCCCAATGGGCAGGCACTCGCGGCGGAGCCCGCGGCGCACGAGCACATTGGGCGTGCCGCCCTCGACCATCCACACCTCCTTCGAGCCATCTTCCGTTGTAATCTCGATGTGAATCCACGAGTGCGGGTTCACCCACTCGAGCTTCACGATCGGTCCCTTGAGCTGAATGGGCGCGTCCGCGTCGAACTCCGCGCCAAAGGCGTGATGTGCTACCGCCGGGACCGCGTACACGAGAAGCGCCAGGGCGCCGAATGCTGCTGTCCAAAAAACCGATTTTGATCGCATGATGCTCACCTCTGTTCGGGCCGGTTTCCCTGCTTTTGGTTTCCCTGCTTTTCTTGATAGCGTGCGCCCCGCATGATGTTGTCGAGAGCGTAGTTCCCCTCGTGACACGCATACTCGTACAGGAGGTCGTCGAACGCCTTGAACGGGATCTCCCCGCCCCAGGGGCGCGTATACGTCTCGGGATCGTCGATCGTGAACTCGTAGAGGATGGTCTCCTCGTCGACCCGGGTGAAGCGCTCGGTCACCTTCCGATGCTTCGAGGGCGGGACTCCGCGGAACGTCTGCCGGGGATTGATATTGCTCGTCTCGACCACGAGCGCGTCACCCTCCCACCGTCCCCACGAGTCGCCCATCCACGGACGCATATGATCCGGCAGCCGATCGGGTTCGCCCAGCCGGATGATGCGCACGTCGTGGACCATCTCCGTCACGATCATCACGTAGTCGGCGGTCTGCACGATCGTGTAGTTGTTGTTGTAGAAGTTGTTGGGGATCATCGGGGGGCCGGCACTCGACCCGAACGACATGATGCAGCGCTCGCCGAGCGGACGATTCTCCGGGTTGTCGTACTGACCGAATTGGTCCCTGAAGGCCCGGTAGTCAGAGATCCTCTTCTCACCTTCGAGCGTCATGGGCGGCATGCGCCCATCGGGCGGATTCGTGAGCAGCGAGCTCCTCGCTTCCCCGTTGACGAAGGCAACGATCTTGCCGCGATCGATATAGACGTTGTTGTAGCCACCGGTCGAGCCGCCCGCCTCCGGCGGCGGCCGGTCCGGGTCGCTCGGCCGGGCGCCTCTCTCGACTCGCGCAGCCGCCCGACCTTCGAGCGTGGCGACCTCATCCGAGGTGAGAACGGGGCCCTTGCCTTCTTCCCGCTGGAACGGAGTGACCGTCACGTTGGTCCAGTTCCCCTGCAAGTCCGGATGACCATCGGCCGTCCGCGGCACAACCCAATGCCCGGCGTCGCGGGCCTGGGCCTGCGCCGCCGCCTGCGAAACCATCCCGAGGAACGCGATCGCGACGCACAGCGCGAGGAGCAAAGTCGAGTATCTCATGCTCATCTCCCATAGTCCGAACGGATGTGATTCTCAACCTTCGAATCCGCCGCACCCCGCGAATATGTGGCGCTGTCGCCCGTCAGGCCAGTTCCGTCCGAGAACGCCTCGATCCCTTGCCGCGGCGCCACGCCGTGGGTATTGATTGAAGTTGGCGTTGCTGCGCTTGGGCAGCGCCCAGCCGGCACACGAGACCCTCCCCACAGGAAGGTGCTGAGATGCGAGTTGCGAGCCCTCCCAGACTCCTCGATTCTGCCTTGTTCATCCTTGTGGCGTTCGTCGTGCAGGCCTCGGCTGGACCGTTGACCGCCCAGGTGACCCAAGTCGCTTCGGCCGATCCAACACCAGGGGTGACGCTCGACGCTCCCACGTTCTACGCCGACGTTCTCCCCATCATTCACGAGAACTGTGCGTCATGCCATCAGCCCTCCGGACTGAACATGGGAGGCAACGTCGCGCCGTTCTCCCTGCTCACGTATGAGGACGCGAGGCGACGGGCGCGTAGGATCGCAGCGGCGGTGAAGGAAGGCCGGATGCCGCCTTGGTCTGCCGCGGACGTACACAAGGGAACGTTCAAGAACGAGCGCATCCTCGAAGACGAGGAGAAGGCGACGCTGATCGCGTGGGCAGAGGGAGGCACCCCGGCCGGGGATCCGGCCGTCGCGCCACCCGTGCCGGAGTTCCTCACGCTGGCTGCGGCATTGAACGGTTGGTCCCAGGGAGAGCCCGATCTCATCATCGAGTTTGATGAGGACTTCTGCCTGGACGACGACCTCAGGGATATCTACGTCAATCTCCCCGCGCAGATCACCGCGGAGATGCTTCCCGAAGACCGCTGGATCAAATCGGTCGAGTACCGTAACGGGCCGGCGGTCCACCACATCATTTCCGCGGTCGGGGGTCTGGTTCCAGGGGCCGCGCCTCGTGTGTACGAGGAAGGCTATAGTCGGGTGATGCGAGCGGGGCCGAGAGAGGTCATGTTCAACATGCATTTCAACAAGGAGCCGGGACCTGGCACGGCGCTTTGCACGAACATCCAGGCGGGGATCATCTTCAAGGAGCCGGGTGAGGTGATCCGCCACGTCACGGGCGGCGACGGTCTCTTCATACGCCCCATCTTGATCCCGGCCGGGGCTGAGAGCTACTCCGCATCGCGGGAATATGTGTTCGAGGAAGACGTCGAGATCCTGAGCTTCATGCCGCACATGCACCTGCGCGGGAAGGCTGCCCAGTACGAGATCACGTACCCGGACGGTCGGCACGAGACGCTTCTGCACGTGCCCAACTACGCCTTCAACTGGCAGCACACGTATAAGTTCGCAGAGCCGCCCAAGGTGCCGGCTGGCTCGACGCTCCGCTTCACACTCTGGTGGGACAACTCGGAGAACAACCCGAACAACCCGGATCCGACCGTCGACGTGAAGTGGGGTCGGCCCACGCACGCAGAGATGTCCCAGGGTTACATGAGCTTTCGAAAGCTGGAGAAGACCGATTTCGTAGTGGGCGATGGGAATTTCCCGGATCCCCCGAGGGACCGCGGAAGGGGTGGAGGCCAGTAAAAAGCCTCCAGTAAAAGCCAAGCGGACGCCGCGAGACGTCCGAGCCCCGGCTCCCCCATCGGGAGGTCGGGGCTTTTCTGCGCCCTACTACTCGTTCCGTAGCGCAACGACCGGGTCCACTCGGGTCGCTCGGATCGCGGGGAGCCAACTCGCCGCGAGAGCGGTGAGCAGGAGCGCAAGCGGCACGCCTCCGAACGCCACCAGATCGAACGGGGAGACGCCGAAGAGAAAGAAAGCGAGGAGTCGCGTGGCCGCCGACGAGATGATCAAGCCAGCGACGATGCCGATCCCGGCCATGGTGAGGCCTTGTCGCACGACCAGCGCACGCACATTGCGGCGGTCGGCTCCCAGGCTCTGCCGAATCCCCATCTCCTGCGTCCGGCGGGCGACCGAGTACGCCATGACCCCGTACACGCCCACCGCCGAGAGCACGAACGCGATGAGCGCTAAAACGGCCAATACCTTCGCCATTGCAACGTTCCCGGAGAGCCTCTCGTCGAGCACGTCGCGCAGCGTCCTGAAGTCGTAGACGGCTTGCTCGGGATCGATGCCGCGGACGGTCTCGCGAACCGATGCCGCAATCGTAGCGATGTCCCGATCAGATCTCACCATCAGGATCGGATTCCGCCATGTCCGCTGAGCCAGGGGGGCGTAGACCATCACGCCCGGTGGGCTGTCCGGGCCCAAGTCTCGAGTGTCCGGTACGACTCCCACGATCTCAGAGTCCGTCTCCCAGATGTGGACGCGCTCCCCGAGCGGCGAACGACCTTCCCAGTGCCGGTTTGCGAACGTCTCGTTCACAACGATGACGGGGGCGGTGTCGTGCTGATCAGCATCGGCGAGAGCTCGCCCCCTCGAGAGCTCGATCCCCATGACGCCGAAGTAGTCCGGTGAAACGTACCGCACGTTCACAACCGGCTCGCGTCCCGGCTCCGGCGGGTCGTCTCCCGACACCGTGTAGGTGGCGGCCGTGTTGCCCTGCATCGGTCGTAGGTTCGCTGCGGCGACGAGCTCCACGCCGGGCACGCCAGCGAGGCGCTCCAGCACGGTCTGGTTGAAGGCCCTGAGGTCCTCGGGCTCCGGATACTTCGCCTCCGAAAGCGACAGCTGCATCGTGGCGACCTCGTCCAGGTCGAAGCCGAGCTCGTTCGCCCGAATCTGCGCGAACGCCTTCACGAGAAGGACCGCCGAGATGAGCAGGACGACCGAGAGGGCGATCTCGGCCATGACCAGCCCGTTCCGAATGCGTCCCCCCCGTCGACTCGTGCCCGACCGGCCGCCCGCCCCGAGCGAGTCACGGAGGTTGGTCATGCTCGTCTGCAGGGCCGGAGCCAATCCGAAGAGCACGCCTGCCAGCGCGGTTATGCCACCAGTGAACGCGAGCATGCGCGCGTCGAGCGCCAGCCGGTTCACACCAGGAACGTCGGGCGGGAAGATCCCGCGAATGCCCTCCATCCCGATATAAGCGATCCCCAGCCCCACGGTGCCGCCGATCAGTGCCAAGATCAGGCTCTCCGTCAGGAGCTGGCGGATGAGGCGACCCCGACCAGCCCCGATCGCCGCTCGCAGCGCGATCTCGCGCTCGCGGTCGGCGCCCCTCGCCAGGAGCAGGTTCGCGACGTTGGCGCACGCGATGAGCAAAACGAAGAAGACCGCGGCACCCCCGATCAGCGTCCCCTCGCGGAAGCCCTCGTCGAACCACACGTCCTGAACGGTCCGCACCTCGACCCCGACCTCCGCATTCGAATCGGGGAACTCGTCAGCGAGTCTGGCGGCGATCCCCGAGAGCTCCGCCCTTACCCCTTCCAGCGACGACGCGGATGCGATCCTGCCCAGGACCTCGAGGGAGCGGTCCCCCCGCCGCTCCTCGCCGCTGAAGCGGAGCGGGATCCAGATGTCCTGTCGCTGACCGAACTGGAAGTCCTCGGGCATGATCCCGACGATCTCGGTAGGCTCTCCGTCGAGGGAGAGCACGCGACCCACGACAGTCGGATCGCCGCCGTACGTCTGCTGCCAGACCTCGTTGGCCAGAATGGCGACGCGCGGCGCTCCGATGCGCTCTTCGTCCGGACCGAAGCTTCGGCCCAGTTGCGGGCTCTCACGCAGGATGTCGAAGAAATTCCAAGAGACGGCCAGCCCGTCGAGGCGGGTGGCGCCATCGGCCGTCGTGAGGTTCAGGCCGGCGCCGGTGTACGCCGCGAGCTCGACCGTCCGTGCGGCGGCGCGCCAATCCCGAAAGTCACCGGGAGAGCTGCTCGACGTCGACGCGCGTGCCTCATTCGTCGACGACACCAGGACCAGGTCGTCCGAGTCCTCGAACTCGAGAGGCCTGAACATGAAGGTGTCGATGGCGCTGAAGACCGCCGAGCTGGAGCCGATCCCAAGCGCAAGCGACGCCACCGACGCTACCGCCAACATGGGGCTCTTGATCAGCGAGCGAAACGCGAAGCGGATGTCTTGGAGCAACTGATCCATGGATGATCCCGGAGGGACTCTATAGTTTCCTTTTCCGAGCAGCCCCCTAAACTAGGGTAAGGCTAGGGGCCAGTCCCCCGCGTTGAGCAACCCGCCGGTGCCAGCCAAATCTTGCATGAAGAGGGGCCTCACGTGACTCGAAAAATCCGCTCGTACGAAGCCGACGAGTTGGTCGTCGAGTACGACGTCAAGCGCTGCATCCATGCAGAGGAGTGCATACATGGTCTGCCGGACGTGTTCGACGCCGGACGTCGGCCCTGGATCGACCCCAGCAAGGCGGCCACGGCAGATCTCATCCACACGATCGAGAGCTGTCCGACTGGCGCGCTGCACTACCGCCAGACGGATGGCAGAGCGGAGCAGCCGTCACCAACCAATACAGTGCGCGTCGAGGCCGACGGGCCACTCTACGTCACGGGCCGCCTACGAATCGCCCTCCCCGACGGCGAGACGATCGACGAGACCAGGGCGGCGCTCTGTCGCTGTGGCCACTCGAAAGACAAGCCGTTCTGCGACAACTCGCACCTCGAGGCGGGATTCACCGACGCCGGTACGATCGGGGACAACGGTCTGAAGCCGCCGGAGGGCGGCGAGGCGGAAGCCTTGGAAATTTCACCCGTTCCGAATGGACCGATCCTGGTCCGAGGTCCCATTGAGATCCGAAGCCCCGCGGGGGCGAGCGCGGACGGCGCTTCCGGTGCACTTTGTCGGTGCGGGGGGTCGGCCAACAAGCCCTTCTGTGACGGGACCCACAGCTCGATCGGATTCAAGGCGGATTGATACCATGAGCGACACAACGAGGTCACCCATCCAGTTTACGGACCTCGCGAGAGACGCGGTCCTCCGATTCGCTGACACGGGCAGCGACAGCGGGCCCGCGGTCCGCGTCCAGGTCGCGAGTCCGAGTCCACTCGATCCCCGTTACGAGATCACGCTGATCGACCACGATGAGAAGTGCGAAGAAGATCTCGTGTTCGACGAGCAAGGCTTCGATGTCGTGGTGGACCCCGAAAGCGCGAAGCTCCTCGATGGCGCCCGCATCGATTGGATCGAAAGCCCGATGGAGAGCGGGTTCAAGGTGGACAACCCGAATCTGGTGCCGATCGGCTCGAAGCCGTTGGAGGGCCCTCTCGCCGACCGGGTTCAGCAGGTGATCGATCAATACGTGAACCCTGGCGTGGCTCAGCACGGCGGGCGCGTTACGCTGGTCGAAGTGAGGGACGACATCGTCTACCTCCAGATGGGCGGCGGCTGCCAGGGCTGCGGAATGGCGTCGGTAACGCTCAGCCAGGGGATCGAGCGAATTCTGAAGGAACAGGTGCCAGAAATCGTGGGCATCGAAGACGTAACCAACCACGCGGCTGGCGATAACCCCTACTTCACTGCCGAGAAGTAGCGGCACTCGAACGGCGGACCGTTTTGCCAAGGGTCCTTCTCCTCTTCGCCCGGACCTCCTATCGAGCCGAGGCGTTCCTCGAGGCGGCCCGCCGCCTGGGCGTGGACGTGACGGTAGGTTCCAATCACCGGCAGGCGCTGGCCGATCTCACTCCAGGCAGCACGCTCACGCTCGGGGTAAGGGACGTCCCCCGATCTTCGGCGATCATCGTGCGGTTCGCCGCCGACTATCCCCTGGCGGCGATCGTGGCGGCGGAGGACGACTTCACGCCGTTGGCGGCGGCGGCGTCCGAGGCTCTCGGACTGACGCACCATCCACCCGACGCGGTCCGGCACGCCCGAAACAAGGCTCTCATGAGGAGGCGACTCTCGGCGGCTGGATTCTCATCACCCTGGTTCCACACCGCTCCATTACAGGACGATCCGGTCGCTGTCGTGTCCAGAATCGACTTTCCCTGTGTTCTCAAGCCGTTCGCGCTCTCGGCCAGCCGCGGCGTGATTCGGGCCGATACGCCCGAGCAGTTCGTCCGCGCCTGGCACCGCATTCGTGCGATCCTCGAGAGCAGCGATGTCGTTGCGAAAAGCGGGCACCTAGCAGCGGAAATCCTGATCGAAGCCTACCTACCGGGGCGTGAGGTGGCCGTTGAAGGGATCGTGACGCGAGGCGAGCTCCTCACGCTGGCCATGTTGGACAAGCCGGACCCCCTGGAGGGGCCGTTCTTCGAGGAGACCATCCTCCTGACTCCTTCACGTGTCCCGGATCGGGTCCAGGAGGACATTGTGTCGTTCGTCCGCCGGTGCACCGCTGAGCTGGGCCTCGATGACGGCCCCATCCACGCCGAGTTGCGCGTGGACGGCGACCGGATCTCACTGCTCGAAATCGCCCCGCGTTCTATCGGAGGTCGTTGCTCGGCGATCCTCAAGTTCGACCCCGACGCGACCCTCGAGCAGCTCATCCTGCGGCATTCCCTCGGCATGCCGCTCGACGGCTTCGTTCGAGAGCCCGGCGCTGCCGGAGTCATGATGCTGCCGATCCCCGCGGCCGGGGTCCTGCGCGAGGTTCGCGGGCTGGAGGCCGCGCTCGAGGTGCCGGACATCGAAGGACTCGAGATCACGATCCCGCTGAGCCATACCGTCCTTCCCCTGCCCGAGGGCAATCGCTACCTGGGGTTCCTCTTCGCCAGGGCGGAGACTCCCGATCAGGTAGAGCGCGCGCTCCGGGCCGCGCACACTCGAATCGAGGTGCGAATCGAAAGCGCGTGAGGGCGTGTGGAGGCGGGAAAAGGGGGAGATATGAAGAGGCTGGAATCGGTAGGTAAGCTCGCGGTAAGCCAAAAGAAGGAGTGGGGAGAAATCCTGAGCGGTTTCGAAGGCCGCAACAAGTACGTGGTCTCCGACGAGCGCGGGAACGAATTGTTCTACGCTGTCGAGGAACCAGGATCGGTCCTCGCCCGCCTCTTTCTCAAAGCGTACAGGCCCTTTGCCATCGATGTCCTGGATCGAGGTGGTAAGACCTTGCTCCGCATCGAGCGTCCCTTCCGATTCTACTTCCACAGTGCGTCGATCTTCGACGGCTCCGGCAAGCTGGTTGGAAGGGTGGAAAGGCAGTTTTCGGTTCTTCGGCGGCTCTACTCGGTGCTCTCCAACGATGGCAACAAAGTCTTTGATCTATTCGGTCCCCTCCTTCACCCGTGGACATTCAAGATCCTCGAAGGGGGCAGGGAGCGAGGGATGATTCAGAAGAAATGGACCGGGTTGCTGAAGGAATCCTTTACCGACGCGGACAACTTCGGCGTGACGTTTCCGTCCGATTGGCCCGTCGAGCGGAAGACGCTTGCGCTCGGCGCGGTCTTCCTGATCGACTTTGTTCACTTCGAGAACAAAGGCAATCGATAGAAGCGCGCTTGGACTACTGGTCCCTGCCCAGCTCGGCGTGCCAAGCGTCGAGGACCTCGCGCTCCCGATCCCGGCTCCACCCGAAGCGGCGGTTGGCTCTCTGCTCAGCCGGACGCGTCTTGTCCCACTCCAGAGTGTCGCGCGCGGTGACAGGGATGGGCCGGTACGTCAGCCCAGCATCGACGGCTTTCTGAAAGGCAACGAACATCAGCGCATCCCCCGGAATCCATGTCGGGAGGTCGCTCCAGGGCGCCACTCCCTGAGCTTCCAGGAAGTCCTCCGAGACCCAGGTGAGCTCGAACGCGTTCGAAGCGATGGTCCCGATCTGCTCGAGCATTTCTCCCATCGTGAGCCGGTAACCGGGTCCGACACCGTTGAAGTCTCCGGTGGTGCCGTCCTCGGCGAGTCGCACGATCCACTCGGTGAGATCCCGCTGATCGATGATCTGGTTGGCATGCGATGGATTGCCCGGAGCCAGCACCTCTCCCCCCTCGTCGATCCGCACGGGCCAGTACGTGAAGCGGTCCGTCCGGTCGCCGGGACCAACGATGAGACCGGGGCGTACGACGGTGGTTCGACCCGGGAACGCGGCGTGGGCGATGTCCTCGCTGAGCGATTTCATGAGACCGTATGGCGCGTCGTCCCCGTCGCTCCACCCCTCCGGGGCCGAGATCCGCTGGTAGCCCTCGTCGACGATCGGCTCCATGAGGATCCGGTCCTTGTTGCCCCAACCGAAGCCTTCGAGATCGTAGGCCGAGATCGACGAGACGAAGACGTACTGCTCGGCCGCGTCCTTCAGGAGCTCGGTGCTCTTCTGCACCCAGCGGTAGTCCTGGGCGTTGTTGTCGAGGACGACATCCCACGTCCTACCCTCGAGCGCGGTATGGTCGTCGTTGCGATCCCCGATCAAGCGCTCAACGCCAGCGGGGAGCTCCGCGCCGGAGCGACCTCTCGTGAAGATGCTCACCTCGTGTCCACGCTCGACGGCGTAGCGGACCATGTTGGGCCCGATGAAGCCGGTCCCTCCGAGGATCAGAAGCCGTTTGGAAGTCGACTCGCTCGCGGCCGAAGGGTCCCGACCCTGCGCGTCGGGGGCACACGCGGATATGCCGCCGAAGGCGATTCCCGCTCCGACGGCTCCCGCGGTCTTGAGGAAGTCCCGTCGGGTCGGGGTCATGATTCCTGCCCGGGTCACCCGTTCCTTGGCAGTCGTGTTCACCGCTACCTCCCGATCGGCTTGTCATTTCGGAGCCCCGACACCTCTCGCGGGAACATAAGCACGTTCCCGCGGGGACGCTGCTTGGCTGCACGCGCAGCAACCGCTGACGGGCCGACCGTCTAGACGCCCGCAAGGGCCATTCGCATGGCGCACACCGACGACGCCGTCTAAGCTTGGGGAGGACAGATCCACCGGTCCGCAGCTCGTTCCAAGGCAACCTCGGAGGTTTCCATGTCTCGGCACCCGTCGACACCCCTGCGAGCGCTGCTCGCGCTCATCGCACTACTATTCGCGACGGAGCTCGCATCCGCCCAAACGTACTGGCCGGGCAAGCATCTCGACTGGGAACGCAAGAGTCCTCAGGAAGCCGGGTTCGATGCGGTCGCCATCCAGCGGGCGATCGAGATCGCGATCGCGGGCGAATCGACCTCGCCCAGAGATCTGGCCTTCAACCACGAGATGACCTTCGGGCGCGAGCCGCGCGGAGAGGCGGTGGGCCCGTTCACGGTCCGAGCGCCCCAGACCGGACTGATCGTGCACAAGGGCTACATCATCGCCGAGTGGGGTGACCCGCATAAGGTCGACAACACTTTCAGCGTGTCCAAGAGCTTTCTGTCCACGACGGTCGGCTTGGCCTACGACCGCGGCCTGATCGCGGACGTGCACGACCTGGTCCGCCCGTACGTCGCACCGATCGTCCTCGAGAGCGGAGACGGGGAGCCGGGGGACGAGGCCGGGCGCAGGCCCAAGCTGCTGTTCGAGTCCGAGCACAACCGTAAGATCACGTGGGACGATATGCTGCGTCAGACGAGTGACTGGGAAGGCACGCTGTGGGGCAAGCCCGAATGGGCCGATCGTCCCGACGAGGATCGCAGCACCTGGGGGACGCGGGCCCGCTTCGAGCCTGGCACGGTCTACGAGTATAACGACACCCGGGTGAACCTTCTCGCGCTGGTCGCGATGGGCGTTTGGAGGCAACCGCTTCCCGAGGTTCTGCGGGAATACATCATGGACCCCATCGGCGCGTCACCGACGTGGCGCTGGCACGGATACGACAACTCGTGGATCACCATGGACGGCCGCAGGGTCCAGGCGGTGAGCGGGGGCGCTCATTGGGGCGGCGGCATGCTCATCAGCGCCTTCGATCAGGCGCGGTTCGGTCTGCTGACCATGCACAAGGGGAACTGGAACGGGAAGCAGCTGATCTCTGAAGAGTGGATCGACATGGCCACCACGCCCGGCAAGGTGAACCGCACGTACGGCTTCATGAACTTCTCGCTCAACACGGATCAGCGGCGCTATGCGAACGCGCCCGAGTACACGTGGACGCATACGGGCGCCGGCTCGAACCTCATCTATGTCGATCCGGAGAACGAGCTCGTAATCGTCGCGCGCTGGATCCGCGGGGGCGCGTTCACGAACGTCGTCCATACGGTGCTCGATGCGATGGGGGCCGTCGCGGCCAGCAATTAACCACGGCAGCGGGGCACCGCCAGCCGCATTTCACCGAAACGCTCCGTACAACGACTCGAGCGCGAGCATCACGTCGTCTTCGGCGAGGTAGAAGTGGAACTCCGTCGTGGTGGAGGCGACTTCCGCCAGATTCACGCCCTGGAGAGCGAGGGGCTGGAGGAGGCGGTAAAGCACGCCGGGCGCGGAAAGGTTGTCCTCGCTCAAGGAAACCGACAGGCTCGCGATCCCCCGGGCGATGCGTGCCGGGCGCTCCCCGACGGCTTCATGAACACCCTCGAGCATCGCCTGCTCGATGATCAGCGTGATCTCCCTGATGCCCTCGGTGATGGTCAGGTAGCGTCGCGCGAACAGCCCGTGGCGCTCGTCCGGCCGTGGCCGCCTCATTTTGACGGAGTCGCCTTCAAGCCGCAGCATAATGCTCAGCGACTAGAGCACAAGCCAAGGAGTGCGACGTGACGTTTATTGATCTCCGTACCGCCCGCGCGATCATTGCGGCGACGCTGGCGAAAGGCCACGAGCTGGGACTTTCGCCACTGTCCGTGGTGGTCCTCGACGCGGGGGGCCACGTAAAGGCCTTCGAGCGCGAGGACGGGGCATCCAACCTCCGATTTCAGATCGCGCACGGAAAAGCATACGGCGCGATCGGCCTGGGCGTCGGCTCACGGGCCCTCATGGCCCGAGCTGAACAGCAACCCTATTTCGTCTCGGCTGCCACAGCGGCGATTGGAGGCGCGCTGATTCCCGTTCCGGGTGGCCTACTCGCGAAGGACCCCGACGGAGTCATCGTCGGGGCGGTAGGTGTCACTGGCGACTCATCAGACAATGACGAGGTGTGCGGTCTCGCGGGCATCGCTGCGGCCGGCCTGACGCCGGAGACCGGCTGAAACCGGCACACCCACATCCGCGTCGGGACTCGGCTAACATCAATCTCGCCCGGCCTGCCTTTCCTGGTAACGCGCGCCGCTCAGCACGGCGGAGAGCGCGTAGTTTCCCTCGTGACAGGAATACTCGTAGAGCGGCTCACGGAACGCCTTGAACGGAATCGCACCGCCCCAGGGGCGCGTATACGTCTCGGGATCGTCGATCGTGAACTCGTAGAGGACGGTCTCCTCGTCGACCCGGGTGAAACGCTCGATCACCTTCCGATGCTTCGAAGGGGGAATCCCTCGGAAGGTCTGCAGCGGATGGATGTTGGTCGTCTCGACCACGAGCACGTCCCCTTCCCACCGTCCCCAGGAGTCGCCCATCCACGGACGCACGTGATCAGGCAGCGGATCAGGTTCGCCCAGCCGGATGATGCGCACGTCGTGCACCATCTCCGTCACGATCATGACGTAGTCGGAGGTCTGTACGATGGTGTAGTTGTTGTTGTAGGCGTTGTTGGGGATCATCGGGGGGCCGGCACTCGAACCGAACGACATGAGGCAGCGCTCGCCTAACGGTCGATTCTCTGGGTTGTCGTACTGACCGAACTGCTCCCGCAACGCCCGGTACTCAGCGATCCTCTGCTCGCCCTCGCTCGTGAACGGCGGCCTGCGGCCATCCGGCGGATTCGTCAGGAGGGAGCTCCTGGGTTCACCGTTGACGATGGCGACTACTTTGCCTCGATCCCAATAGAAGTCGTTGTAGGTCCCGACTCCTCCTGTGACGTCCGGCGCCGCGCGATTCGGGTCGCTCGGCTCGGCACCCCTCACGACGCGAGCCACTGCCCTGCCTTCGAGCTCGGCCACCTCATCCCAGGTCAGGACGGGGCCTTTGTCCTCTTCGCGCTGGAACCGAGTGATCGTCGCGTTGGTCCAGTTCCCCTGCAGGTCCGGATGACCATCGGCCGTCCGCGGCACGACCCAATTTCCGGCGTCACGGGTCGGGGCCTGCGCCGCGGCGGTCGAAGCCAATACGACCGCCGAGAGCGCCACGCATAGCACAAGGAGTGGAGTCGAATATCGAACGCTCATCTCCCGTCCTCCGAGTCGAGGGGACACCCTTGCAAGATGCCTCTGCTTGGGCCCCTCCGTTACCGTAGCCGCAGCGCAGCGAGCGACCCCGGAATCCCATTTCCGGCGATGGGCACCACGATGTACTGCACGCCCTCGTGCAGATAGGTCATGGGTGCAGTACTCGACGGCGCCGGGAGATCTACGGCTCCGATCCTCTCTCCGGTCCGCTTGTCGGCCGCGTACCAGAGAGCCCGTCCGCCCCGTCCTTCGGCGAACATCAGGAGACTGCGCGTGATGAGTGCCGTGGAGTGTCCTTGGTAGCCGGTGTTGGGAAGATCGATGCCCTCGAGCAGCGGGTGGTTCGCGATCCTCTCCGGCGTGTCTCCGTTCGGGATCCACCAGAGGTGCTCCCCGGTGTTCATGTCGATCGCCGTGATGCGACCGTAAGGTGGCTTGAAGATCGGGAGGCCATCCATGGCGGCGAAGCCACCGCCTCCACCCGACATCCAGTCGACGACCGTGACGCCCAGACCGCCAGGACCTCCGTCGTCTCGCTCCGATCCTGCGGCGAGCACGCCTCCGGTGCATGCCTTCCGCGAGGCCACATACATGATCCCGGTTTCCGGATCCATGACGGTTCCGCCTATGATATTCGTGCCGCCGGTCGCGCTCGGGCACTGGGCGGTGGCCCGGTAGGCGTCAGCGTTCCCCACGTGCACCCACGGGGTGAAGATCGGCCCCAGCTTGATGTCGCTGACCTGCTCGATCGCCATCGCGCGCAGCTCGGGCGTGAAGTCGATGAGATCGTCCACGCTGAGCCCCTGCAGCTCGTAGCCGAGGGGCCAGGACGGGATGGGTTGCGTGGGCGAGTACCACTCTCCCGGTACGTCGCCAGGCGGCACGGGAGTCTCCGGGATCGGCCAGATCGGTTCTCCGGTCTCACGGTTGAAGGCGTAGACGAACGTCTGCTTGGTGGTCTGCACGACGGCGGGGATCTCCACACCATCCACCGTAAGGTCCACGAGAATCGGAGCAACCGGGTTATCCCAGTCCCAGATGTCGTGGTGAATCATCTGGAAGTGCCACCGTCTCTCGCCTGTGTGCAGGTCCACCGCGATCAGGCTGCTGCCGAAGAGGTTGTCGCCCGGTCGGAAGCCGCCGAAGTAGTCATTCGTGGGGGCGTCCGTGGGGAGGTAGACGATGCCGAGTTCCGCGTCAGCCGACAGCGGTGGCCAGGCATTCACGTTGCCGGCCCACTGCCACGCACCCTCCTCCCAGGTGTCGTTCCCGAACTCACCAGGCCGAGGAATAGTATGGAAGGTCCACAGGTGCTCGCCGGTTCTGGCGTCGAAAGCCTGGACGTCACCCGGAACGTTCTCGATCCTCGAATAGCGACCTCCTTGGTGCGCCGAGTTCCCGACGACGAGCACCCCGTCTACTACGAGCGGCGCCGATGAGGTCGTGATCGACCCGCGTGTCGGGTCGATCCCCGAGTACACGTCGTAGGGATGCCCGAGGGTCGCCAGCATGTCGACGGTCCCGGTCTCACGGAACCCGTCGATCGGGATCTGTCCTCCGAAGCCTTCCAGCGGTTCCCCGGTCTTGGCGTCCAGTGCGTGCAGGAAAAAGCCAGGCGTGACCATGTAGATCACGCCCCGTCCGTCGATCTCGGCGTAAGCGACGCCTCGGCCATAGTTCTTGCGGGGTGAGCCCTGCCAGCGCTCCGTGTACGGTTCGCGGAAGGTCCAAAGCGTCTCACCCGTGGCCGGGTCGAGGGCGACCAACGTGCGCCGCGTCCCGGCAACCGTGTACAGCAAGCCATCCGCGTAGATCGGCGTCGAGCGCATGATGAAGTCGGGCGCCGGCCCGAAGTTGTCTCCACGCCATATCCACGCGACCTCCAGCTCCTCGAAATTGTCGGCGTTGATCTGGTCGAGGGGGGAGTACCTCGTGCTCCACTGGTCGGCGCCCCAGTAGCGCCACTCGCCGTAAGGGTTGCCGCGGTCCTGAGCCACCGCCGGAAGCGTAGTGCCGCCGACGAGTACCAGAACCAACGCCATGCTCCGACCGATGAGTCGTGGCAGCGTAGCCAGGCGCCTCTCGCACATAATGATAGCCTCGCCTCAGATGGTGGGACTGAATCGGAGCTACGGTGACCCTCTCGGGACCGTCTGTCCAGAAGATCAGTCCGAGCGCTCGAGTACGCGACCGTGCGTGGGAGCGCCCCAAGCCATATCCTGAGTGAGATTCCAACCTCCGGAGGTGTACCATGAGCAGAAGCAATCGCTCCGCGTGGATGATGGCGATGGCGTTCCTACTTCCCGTGGTCGGCTTGGCGAGCTGCGCCCCAGCGGAAGATGCCGAGGCGGGCCAGGCTCCTGCTGATGCCGCGACCCGATGGAGCCATCAGGATTGGCCCACCGGCCACTACCAGGTCGCGGCGGACTGGCCCAAGCCGCTTCCTGACGACGACCACTCGCATGACGGTTGGACGTGGGGCTCCTTCGGTGGCGTATACGCCGAGAGCCCGGACCGGATCTGGGTGGCGATGCGCGGGGAGCTACCACTCCCGGAGGGTGTTGAGCCGTGGACCGCGTACGGCGCCACGAACGTCGTGGGCAACGCGCCACCCACCACGGACGGTCTCACCGCGAGGTGCCAGCCTACACAGAATCGCCGCGGTTACGAGCGGCGTTGGCAGCACAGCATCAACGTGTACGACGGCGAGGGCAATCTCGTCGACACGTGGCCGCACCTCGACTCGCTATTCGCGCAGCAGCCCTGCGGCCGGGGACCACACCAGATCAAGATGAGCCCGTACGATCAAGAGAAGCACGTGTGGATCATCGACGACCAGCTCCATGTGATCTACATGTTCACGTACGAGGGCGAGCTCGTGCGCACGCACGGCGAGTTGGGCGTGCCAGGGCGCGGACCCAACAACTTCGCCCGCCCGACCGACATCGCGTGGCTCCCCGATGGCACGTACTTCATCAGCGATGGCTACGACGGCAAGCGCATCGCGAAGTTCGACGCGGAGGGCAACTTCCTCATGGACTGGGGTCAGGCCCCCGAGGATCCGCAGAACCCCGGGCCGAGCGAATTCAACAACCCGCACAGCATCGCGATCAGCGCGGACCGTCGGATCTTCGTCATAGACCGAGGACACGCGCGCATGCAGGTATTCGACGAGAACGGGGTCTTCTTGGACATGTGGCCGCTCAAGTCACCCCACTGGCCGGACAACCAGGGCACACTGATGGCCAACCATCTCATCACGACGGAGGGCCACATCTGGGTGGGGGACGCGCCGACGAACCGGCTCATCAAGTTCGATCTAGAGGGGAACTACCTGTACAGTTGGGGCGCTCCGGGCACGCCGGCTGGGCGGATCGCCTGCTCGCACGGGATCACGACCGACCAGGACGGGAATCTGTACTTGGCCGACTGCTTCATGGGCCGCGTGCAGAAGTTCGAGCCGATACCGGGCGCGGACCCCGACAAGCTCGTCGGCCAGATCCTGCGTGAGTATCCGGTGGGCTGAAGCGTGATGCGCCGGGCCGTCGCGCTCCTCCTCGCCCTCCCGGGCGCGCTCCCGGCGCAGACGTTCGAGCTGGCGGAGGCCACCATCGCGGGCGCTCACTCCGCGATGGAGGCGGGGAGCATCACCTGTCGGTCGTTGGTGCAAGGCTACCTCGACCGGATCGAGGCCTACGACCAGGCGGGTCCGCGGCTCAACGCCATCCAGCACATCAATAGCCGCGCGCTGGAGGAGGCCGACTCGCTGGATGCTGCCCTACGATCCGACGGGATGGTAGGGCCGCTGCACTGCGTGCCAGTGCTGCTCAAGGACCAGGTGGAGACGAGCGACATGCCGACCACATACGGCTCGGCCCTCTTCCAGGGCTTCATCCCGTCCCGCGACGCGACCATCGTGACGAGCATGAAGAACGCGGGCGCGATCATCCTGGCCAAGACGAATATGGGCGAGTTCGCGTCTCGGTATGTGGGCTCGGCGTTCGGGGTGATCCGAAACGCGTACGCACCCGACCGGAATCCGAGTGGCTCCTCCGGTGGGACGGCGGCCGGGATCGCGGCGAGCTTCGGTATGGTCGGGATCGGTGAGGATACGGGTGGGTCGGTGCGGGGGCCGGCGGCCGTGCACAACCTCGTCGGCCTGCGGCCGACCCTGCAGCTCGTGAGCAGGCATGGAATGATGCCGGCGAATCCGAGCCAGGACACGATGGGCCCGATCACGCGGACGGTGACGGACGCAGCCGTCCTTCTGGACGCCATCGCCGGTTACGACCCCGAGGACCCGATCACCGCATACTCCGTTGGACGCGTTCCGGAGACGTACACCGCCTCTCTCGGGACCGACCGACTCCGCGGCGCACGCATCGGCGTCGTGCGCGAGCCGATGGATTCGAGGGCCGATCCTTCTTCCGACGACTACCGGAAGGTGAAGGCCGTAATCGATCGAGCGATCCAAGAGTTGGAGTCGCTCGGCGCCGACGTCGTCGATCCGCTGGTCATTCCCGAGCTCGGGATCGTCCGGGAGATCGGGAACAGCTTCGAGACCGAGCGCGCCATGAACGACTATCTGGCCGAACACGCGAACGCACCGGTCACCACGCTCCGAGAGATTCTGCTCTCTGGTGTCGTGACACCCTGGCGGGCGCGCGGAATGATGACTTCGGTGGGGAAATCGACGGACGACGCGGGTTACCTGCTCGTCATCCAGAAACGGGAAAAGCTGCGGCAGAGCGTCCTGAAGGTCATGGCCGACCACGGTCTCGACGCGATTGTGTACGCGACGTTCGATCACCAGCCGACGCTGATCGCTCAGGACGTCGAGACGAACCCGAGCCCCGCGGACGACTACGGTTGGGGCGACAACCGGGGCCTCAGCCCCGCCATCGGATTCCCGGCGCTCACGGTCCCAGCTGGGTTCACGACGGACGAGCTACCGGTGGGGCTCGAGTTTCTCGGCAGGCCGTTCACGGAGGAGATGCTGCTAGGCTTCGGCTACGCCTACGAGCAGGCGACGCGGCACCGTCGTCCGCCGCCGACCACGCCCCCGCTGGAGAGCGCGGGCCGGTGATGGCGCCGAAGCGCTCGTGGCTCGTGTTCACCCTTGGCGCCGCGTCGATCGCCCAGGCTCTGGTCACCACCCAGGCGCCCCTCGCCGCACAACAGCGAAGCAGTCCCGCAGCCGAATGGCGTTACATCGGTGGCGATGCCTCGCATACGCGCTACTCCCCTCTCGATCAGATCAACGCCGACAACTTCGAGAACCTGGAGGTGGCGTGGATCTGGAGGGGCGACAACTTCGGACCGAACCCGCTCGCCGTGTCGCGCTCGACGCCACTCTACGTGGACGGCATGCTCTACACGGTCGCGGGCGAACGCCGGTCGGTCGTCGCGCTCGACCCCGCGACCGGGGAGACACTCTGGACCTTCCGCGAGCCCCACACGACGCGCTTCGATCGAGGCATGCGGAACGGCTACGGAAAGGGAGTGGCTTTCGGCGAGGTGGGTGGCCGCGGGGTGATCTATATCACGAGTCCGGCCTTCTTCCTCTACGCGCTCGATGCCAGGACCGGCCGTCCCCTGGAGGACTGGGGCACACCCGTGCCGCTGCCCGACTTCCCGCAAACGGGGGTCGTGGATCTGCTTCCGGACCTCCTGCGGGACTGGGGGCCCTGGGAAAGCTGGGACGGCGGCCCGTACGACCCGGACTTCGGGATCCCCCGAGAGCTTGGACACATCACCAGCTCGTCGCCCCCCATCGTGGTGAACGGCGTCGTGGTGGTGGGCAATTCTGCCGAGCAGGGCTACAACCAGACCAGGATCGAGATGGTGCCGGGAGATATTCTGGCCTACGACGCCGGAACTGGGGCGCACAAGTGGAAGTTCCACGTCATCCCGCGGCCGGGTGAGTTCGGTCACGAGACCTGGGAGAATGACGCTTGGCAGCGGACCGGAGACGTCTCGTCGTGGGCTCCGATGTCGGCGGACCCGGAGAGGGGCCTCGTCTTCATTCCCACCAATCCACCGACGATCGATTTCTTTGGCGGTTTCCGGCCCGGTGACGGCCTGTTCGGAACCAGCGTCATCGCGCTGGACGTGCAGACGGGCGAACGGGTCTGGCACTTTCAAACCGTCCACCACGACATCTGGAACTTCGACAACCCCACAGCCCCGATCGCGCTGGACGTGATCGTCGACGGGGAACCGACGCCGATCCTGGTTCAGACCACCAAGCAGGGGTGGGCCTACACATTCAACCGGGCGACCGGCGAACCGATCTGGCCCATCGTCGAGCGCCCCGTTCCCCCGTCTGAGGTGCCTGGCGAGTCGCTGTCGCCCACGCAGCCCTTCCCCACCAAGCCGGCTGCTTACGAGATGCAGGGCCTCACCGTCGACGACCTCATCGACTTCACGCCTCAGCTGCGGGCCGAGGCGCTCGAGATCGTCGAGCACTACCGCATCGGGCCGATCTTCAACCCGCCAATCGAGACCGGCCACCCCTCAGGTCAACGCTCATTCGTGAGCTGCCCCAGCGGCGCGACGAACATCAACGGACCGACCTCCGCCGATCCGGTGACGGGCATCCTCTACGTGTCGACGCGCAGGGGGTGCAGGTCGGAGAACATCGTGCCCGGCCAGGATCTGGACCTTCCGGACGACATCATGACCACCGGCACGACGATCGCCGAGTGGGCGGTCCTGAATCGCGGAGATTTTCGGGGTCCCCAGGGCTTGCCGATCTGGAAGCCGCCGTACAGCCAGGTCGTCGCGATCGACATGAACACCGGCGAGCACCTCTGGGCAGTCCCGAACGGCGACACACCCGACTACATCCGGAACCACGAGGCGCTGCAGGGCGTGGAACTTCCCAACACGGGACGGCTCTCCTATCCGATCACGATGGTCACGCCGACGCTGCTCATCACCGCGGAGGGAGCCGGAGGCGCGGCAGTACTGCATGCCGTGGACAAGAGGACCGGGGAACGGCTGGCCACGGTCGAGATTCCGGCGCCCGGCCAGTACGGGATGATGGGGTACATGCACGACGGTCAGCAGTATGTCGTCGTACAGATCGCGGGACGCGGGATGCCTGGCTCGCTGGTGGGACTCCGGTTGCGCTGATACCGCAGTCGTCAACCGCCGCCTGGGCGTCCGTTCCAGTGGAATCCGCGCGTGAAGATGAGGACGTCGGGAGGGCGAACCACAACGATCCCGATTCCCTTCAGGTCCACACCATCGAGGTGCTCGGCCGGATAGGGAATGTCGTCGACGATGACCTTGCCGCACGTCGGCGAGAGCATACGCTGGGTGGCCCGCTCGACCTCTGGTATGCGCCATCCCACACACGCCTCGGTCCCGTTGGACACGGGAATGAAGAGCCAGCGGAACAGGTCGGTGCTGGTCTTGCTTCTGAGACGGGCCTCCTCCAAACGCAGCCCCTGGATCACACGATATCCGAAGAGCCCGTTCGAGCTCCCCTTGTAACGCCGTTTCATCCAACGTTCGAACTGGTCGTTCCGAACACCCACGAGCAAGGGGTCGAGCGCGATCGGCTCCGGACGGATCTCCAAGTCCACGTCGTACCGCCGGTCGACTGAAACGGCTAGGAGTGGGGACTCGGTTTCGTAGTATCCGATCCGCTGCACGAACAGGAAGTACTCCCCCGCGGTAGGCACGGGCAGGCGATAGCGCCCCAGGCTGTCGGCGATCGACACCGCGACCTGGCCCCGTTCAGAATCCAGAAGAAACACGCCCGCCGTCCGGACCGGTTGTCCGTTGGAGGAGTCCAGCACCCGCCCTCGGATCTCCTGACAGCGCGCGTCGGTCGCCGCGAAGAAGAGCATGAAGAACAGCGTCAAGAGCCCCGACAGCGAGTGACGAATAGCGGGCCATGTCGACTCGCGCTGCTTGGCCAACTCAGCCACCCCTGTGAGTCCAGAGGAGGATCACGCCGCATTCATTCCGGCTGTACTGGACGGGGGTGTCGATCCCTATGTAGACCTCAACCGCCGCGAGTTGCTCGGGAGGGACCAGGTCGAGGTCAAGATCCAGGGTCTCGAGCCTCCCGTCCACGTACACTGCGAGCACACAATCCCGCCCCCCCCTCTGTCCCCTGCTGACCGCTCGCGCCATCGTGCCCGAGACTGGGCCAGTCGTGGGACTGCCGTCGGCCGGGGAAGCGCCGTACGATCCATACTGGATTCTCACGCCCGGAACGCGGCCGCGAATCACTTCGGAGACGCCGTTTGGAGTCAGCCTCTCGATGTCAAGCGCTGTGAAGTGCGTGCCTACCATTCCTTCGGACCTTTCGTAGAACCCGTTCTGCTCCAAAAAGCTCGAGCGGACTGTCACCTGGATGGGCTCGAGCTCGATCGGCTGGGTGACCATTGTGGGGGCGATCTCGACCGTCCTTCCCGGCTGGACGATCAAGGTCGCGGTACGCGGGGCGTAGCCCAGGTGCACGAAACGGACTTCGACCAGCCCGGGCTCGATGTCCCTCAGCGTGAATCGGCCTTGCCGGTTGCTGAGCGTGCTCGCACGCTGCTGCCCCAGCACCGTGACTTCCACGTCGGAGAGCGCCCGTTCTCCAAGCTCCGTGACCCGGCCCACCACGCTTCCTGTCTCGCGCAGGTCACCCACGACGGCCCGCTCCAGGAGAACGAGGAACTCCGGATTCCCCGGCACCTCCAACTCGCCTTGAAGCGCCTCGTAGCCGAGGCGCTCGGCCCTCAGCGCGTACCGGCCGGCGGGGAGTCCGTCCAGATCGAAGCGACCAGCCGCGTCGGAAATCACCACAATGCCGAGCGCCGGCACTTCGACAACCGCCGCACCGAGCGCGTCCCCGGTCCGCGTGTCAGCGATCCGGCCCGATTTGAAGAACCGCTCGCCCGGCTCGACGCTCACCGCCTGCTCGACCGCCGAGCGGCTCTCGCACGCCAGTAGCTCGCCGCCCTCGCAGGCGACCTGGTAGAGGCCCCTCGCGCGGGCGAGATCCCGAGTGACGCCGACGCCGGCTTCGTACATGAGGCCGAGGTTGGTGCAACCCACCAGCAAGCCGCCCTCGCAGGTGCGTTGGTAGAGGCTGTTGGCGCGGGCGAGATCCTGCGGGACGCCATCCCCGTACTCGTACATGAGTCCGAAGACGTTGCAGGCGATCATATCCCCGCCGTCGCAGGCGGACTGATACAGACGCTCGGGACCCTGAGCTACGACCATACGGGGCAGCAGGATCAGAAAGCCAGCCAGGATCAGGGCGCAACGGCTCACGTTTGGCTCCTTCACTACAGCCTCTCCAGCGATGAGTCCGACCGCTCCGGTTGGCTCCGGTTGAGAGTACATCGCATTGCCGTGCGGGTCGAGAGCGCCGGCGTCCACAGTGCCGCAGCCAACGGCCAGCGATCCCGACGCCAGTGCGAGTGGTCCTCTAGGGGCGGAAGATGCTCCATCAGGCTGCGGTGCGGGACGCAGGTAGGCGATATGCTGGCATAGTCGCCGGTCGCGGTACGCGCCATACGATAAGCAGTGGGGTGGTGCCGGCTCGGGTCAATCGGCCCCGGCGTCTCAAAAAACTCGACAAATTGCTGAGTCGTGGGGTGGGCTCAGAAGGATCTGGACATCGACAATCTGCTGGCTCCCGTCGGCTCAGCCACCTCGTCGAGTCCATAGGAGAACGACGCCGCAGGAATTGAAAAAGCGATACTCTATAGGGGTGTTCAATCCGCGGTAGACCTCCACCGCCTCGAGGCCTTCGGGTTGAATCCAGTCGAGATGAGAATCGAACATCGGCACGCCGTCGACGTACACCGACAGAACACACGGACCCCGGCCGACACCGGAACTCCGTCTGCTCACGGCTTGCACTGAGCTCCCAAACCGCACGGTGACACCGGGAACGCGCCAAAGAAGGTCGGATACGAACATGGGATCGATCGTGTCGAGGTCCTTGCGCGTGAACTGCCTGCCCCAGGAGCGGCGGGCTCTCCGGTAGAATCCGTTCCGCTCGAGATAGGAAGAGCGGACGGTCACCTCGATCGCCTCGAGCTCGATCGGCTGGGTGAACATCGTCGCCGACAGATCGACAGTGCTGCCCGGTTGCACGATCAGTGTCGCCGTACGGGGAGCGTAGCCCAGGCGCGTGAATCGGAGCTCCGCCAATCCGGGCTACAGGTCCCTCAGATTGAACCGGCCTTGGCGGTTGCTGAGCGTACGCACCTGCGTCTGTCCCAGTAGCGTGATGTCGACGTCCGCGAGTCCACGGTTTCCGCCCTCGTCCATGATGCGACCATTGATCCGTCCTGGGGCGAGCGGGTCGTCCACCTCGGCCCGGTTGAGGAGGATCAAGAAGTCCGCGTTCCCCGGGACGTCCAACTCACCCTCCACGACGCCATAGCCGACGCGCTCAGCCCTCAGCGAATGCCGGCCGGCTGGGAGGGTCCCCAGCTCGATCCGACCGTCCGCGTCGGAAATCACCCGAATCCCGAGGTCTGGCACCTCCACGATCGCCTCGCTGAGCGCGCCTCCTGTTTCGGCATCCCCGACGCGGCCGGACTTGACGAACCGCTCGGCCACCGCGGCGCCCCCGGTCTGCTCCACCGGAGCGAGGCCGCACCCCAGCATCTCGCCGCCCTCGCAGGCAACCTGATAGAGACCGACCGCGCGCGCGCTGTCCTGAGTGACGCCGGCTCCGGCTTCATACATGAGTCCGAGATTCGTGCAGCCCACGAGCGCGCCGCCCTCACAGGCTCGCTGGTAGAGACCGACGGCACGCGCGAGATCCCGCCTGACGCCTTCTCCGGTCTCGTACATGAGCCCGAAGATGTTGCAGGCGATCATGTCTCCGTCATCGCAGGCCTGCTGATACAACCGTTCAGTGACCTGCGACGCGACCGGACGGGGAAGCACAGTGAGGAGGACAACCACGAATAGCCAACTGCGTGTCATGTCGCCTCCTCAAGCCTCGTGGGCCGCCCACTCATGGTGGCGGGATGAGGTCACTGTTCTCATCCGCTGGCGAGCTGCACTCAAACGTATCGCGGTTCTGCTGCGCGCCCAACCCGTCCCACCCGCCACCAATCGCCGCGCTTCTTGTCCGCGGCTGGCACCGGTCGTACCATGCGGTTTGAGGAGGTGAGACATGAACGTCCGCATCCTGGCCTCGGCGCTCTTCGTGACCCTGACGGTGCCCGGGCCGAGTCTGGCTCAAGAGCTCTACGACGTGGTGATCCTCGGGGGCAGGGTGATGGATCCCGAGACAGGCCGGGACGAGATCGCCAACGTGGGCATCCGAGGAGAGCGGATCGAGGCGATCACGACGGAGGAGATCCGCGGTCGTGAGACGATCGACGCGCGCGGTCAGATCGTGGCGCCGGGATTCATCGACATCCTCGCGAGCATTGGCCGAAACCGGGACGCGCACGTGTTCAAGATCGGCGATGGCGTGACGACGGTCCTGGGCATGCACGGAGGGCCGCTCGACGTCGCTGGCTACGTGGAAGGGCACACCGCGGTCGGTCCGCTGGTCAACTACGCGGCGACAGTCAGTCATGCCGCACTCCGCGAGGCGGTCGGAGCCACGGATCGTTACGCGCCCGCGACGCCGGAGCAGATCGAGGCGATGCGCCCGCTCGCGGTGCGCGCGATCCGCGACGGGGCGGTCGGGATCGGCTTCGGGGTCAACTACACGCCCGGAGCCTCCTACGAGGAGATCTTCGCGCTGTTCGAGGTCGCGGCCGCCGAGGGCGTGCCCTGTCACCTGCACGCGCGCTACAAGGGCAACGTCTTCCCGCTGACGATGAGCCTCGCGGCCATGGAGGTAGTGGCAATAGCTGCCGCGACAGGCGCGCAAGCGCAGCTCGCCCATCTGATCTCGTCGACGGTGGGATCGGCGCCGCTCTCGATCGCGCTCGTCGAGGGGGCGTACGCCCGTGGGGTCGACGTCGGCTTCGACTTCCACGTGTGGACACGAAACCAGACTACGCTGCAGTCAGCGCTCTTCGACGAGGGCTGGCAGGAGCGTTTCGGCGGCGCGACCTACTCCGACATCTACGTCGCCGAAACCCAGGAACGGCTAACGGAAGAGCGCTTCTTCGAGCTGAGGACGCGGCCCGGCGGCCTCGCGATTCAGACCGAGTTCATCCCCGAAGAAGAGATGATCATGGGCCTGAGGAGCCCGCTCGGGATCGTCAGCTCCGACGGTGGCGGGCTCGTGAACGGACGCGGGCATCCCCGCAGCGTGGGTACGTTCGGCCGCTTCCTGGGGCGGTTCGTGCGCGACCTCCAGGTGGTGAGCTGGATGGAGGGAATCAGGAAGATCACGCTGCTCCCGGCGGGGCGCCTCGAAAGGGCGGTCCCCCGAATGGCGAGAAAGGGCCGACTTCAGGTCGGAATGGACGCCGACGTGACGGTCTTCGATCCGACCACCGTTCGAGAGCGAGCCACCTACGGCCGTCCGGCACAAATGTCCGAAGGCATCTCGTACGTGATCGTCAACGGCACACTCGTGCTGGACGGTGGCACGATCGTGGAGGGTGTGGTGCCCGGCCAATGGCTCCGGCATCCGCGGCCAGTCTCTTGACCCGTCACTCGGGACAGTTGCTGATCAGTACGTGTACGTCACGCCCGTCCGGAGCACCGTATCGATCCTCGCGACGCCGTCCGGAGGACGTGAGTCGTAGCGGAGGTTGAACGACACCGTGAGTGCGACCCTCTCGGTAATCGACGACGCGAGCCGCAGGTTTTCCAGGACGCGTACGTCCCGGCGGGCCCGGAGATCCGGCTGCAGATAGGTCGTGGAGGTCACGACGAGCCCCTCTCCTGAGGTCAGGCGAAGTGTCAGAAAAGAGCTCGACCGGACGACCGTCGTCTGCTGTGGATGGAGGGCGGAATCGGGCAGCTCGAGGCGCTCGTGTTCGAGCATCAGTGCCGTGCCGGCTCCAAACTGCCCCCATGGTCCGCGGGCGACCGCGGTGCGGATACCACCGCCCCCCACGAGCCGGAACCGAAGCAGTTGGGCCCGATCGTAGTTCGCCTGGGCGTACCACTCAGGCGAGATCCACTCGTGGGAGTAGGTCCTACGGTAGTGCAGGAGTCCGGAAGATGCGAAGCGGCTCCGCGCGAGAAGGCCGATGCCTCCATTCCCGACAATGAGTGTGGTCAGGTTCTCGCTCACGACGTAGTGGCGTCCGTTGAAGCCGAACTGCACGAAGTCCACGTTGCCGGTACGCAAAGTGAAATCGCCGCCGAAGGAACCAGAACGGCCCAGCGGCGGATCGTCGCGTCGCAGCGCCTCGATGTTCACCTGTGCGTGCGCAGGGCTCGCGAAAACGATGAGGAGGGTGGCGATCGAGGAGGCGAGATCGCGGATCACGGACTTGGCCAGAGGACTGATGATGCGCTCCAGAGACGGGTGTGTCGGGGCGTGAGGGGACTTCCGAACCGGTCGAAAGCTATACGTGTGAGTTGGCGGATGTAGTGCTGGAGCCCGGTCAGTTGATCGAAGGTGACGTCCGCGTACGCGGGCATTCCCCGGAACACCAGCGTGCCGTCCCGGGCGATTCCAGCGAATGGCGCCAGCGCCCAGCCGCGGTGTCAGCCCCGGAATCCGACCCCATGCACGCAGTCACGGAAGCGATCAGCAGCGAGGCGCCGATCAAGGGCGAACGACGACGGGAAGAGCGGAGTAGTGGCGACAGGGCTGCACCTCCTACGGTTAGCGGATCTGCCCCCCAACCTCCGGCGGCCTGAACGGCACGTATTTCACCAGCCGCATGCGGGTGACCTCACCCGCGTAGATGTTTCCAGAGAAGTCCACGCCGAGGAACTCGATTCCCGCGCCGACGTCCACGTCGTGTTGGGGAATGAAGTGCGTGACCCAAGCCTGCTCGGTTTTCAGGTCTCCGATCCGGATGCCCTTCTCCCACCCGAAGTTGCTCCGCCATGGGTCGGGCGGCCCGGTCCGCAACTGGCCCGACAGGCCATCGCCCGCGTATAGGATGTCGTTGCGGTCTATGAAGAGTCCGCTCGGCTTACCGTAGTGCGTCCAGATGTAGAGCAGCTCGCCATCCGGGTCGAAGACCTGGATCCGGCTGTTGCCGCGGTCGGCGACCAGGACGCGGCCCTGGGAATCGATCTTGATGTCGTGTGCGTCGCTGAACCGGCCCGGCTCCCTGCTCTCCGAACCGACACCGCCCCCCACGGCGAGCACGAAGGTCCCGTCGCTCGTGAACTTGACGATGCGGTTGTTCCCACCCCGGTGCCCATCCGATACCCAGATGTCTCCGTTCGCGGCGATCGCGACACCCGACGGTCCATTGAAGTGACTTTGGTCGTCTCCCCAGACCGCGGCCTCTCCCAACCGCATCACCACCTCCCCCTGACGGGTGAGCTTGAGGACTTGATGCCCTATGCCCATGCTCTCGCCCAGCGTGGCTCGAGCGTCGCCATGTGACCCGCCTTCGGTGACCCAGAGGAATCCCTCGTGGTCCAGGGCGAAGCCGTGCGGAAAGGCGAACAAGCCCGCGCCGAAGCTAGCCACGAGGTTGCCGTCGAGATCGAACTTCAGGATCGGATCCAAATCGCTTCCGGCGCACTGATTCCCGCCACACCGGTCTAGAATCCACAGGTGCAGCCCATCGGGGTCCGGGATGACTCCGCTAATGACGCCGAGGCTTCTTCCTTCGGGGAGATTCTCCCAACCGAAGGTGGCGCGGTACGGGTTGGTGGTGGAGGTCTGGGCGCGCAACGCCCCGCCCAATGCCGCGGTCAATAACGCCAAGCCGACTACGATCGTTACGCCTGTTCGCTGGGCATGCAACATTCTGTTGCTCTCCAAATTCGCAGTTTGTGGGCAGCGGGCCTCGTCTTCCGTGCCTCCGGTCAAACTATCGAAGCGACTCGACGAGTTCCACGAAATCGGACCACGCAACGGGCAGCCCGTGGATCGGCACAATCGTCTCGACGTCGAGCCCGAGGCGCTGCACGTGGCCCAACAGGGTCCGGCTGGCCGAAAGATCGGCCTCGATCAGGATCTTCTCGTTCGGTAGGTAGGCGACGAGCATGCCCTCGACGTGTGGGAGTGGGTGCACGTACGAGACATGCATCGAACGCTCCCCGTCGCTCAGCCAGTAGTTCTCCCGAACCGTCTCGTACTGATAGCCTTCGGCGAGCTCCGTCGGTGGCCAAAGCGCGAGCATATCGGGGTCGAGCGTCCGGGGCGCGTAGTTGAGCACGTCACGCGTGTAAAAGTCGTGGTTCTTCCAGTGCGTGATGATGGTGGCGCCGATGTGCATGTACGTGCGCAGCCCGCCGATGTGGTCATGGTGCTGGTGCGTGTTGACGAGGAACCGGATCGGCTTGTTGGGCACGAGCCTGACGACCTCGTCGATGACGGCGAGGCTACGCCGGTCGTCGATTGGAGCCTCCACGACCGCGACGTAGTCGTCGAACTCGACGGCCACGCTGTTGTGTGACGACCCGCCGAGCAGCCACACGCCCTCGGCTACCTCCAGCGTCGTGACCTCGACCGGGAAGTCAGCCCGGCGGACCGCATCCGGGACGGTGAGGGGGTCCTCGCAGTCGTTCGCTCGGATGTCTGCGAGCGTTCCGCCGAACGCATTGTGGCCGGCGTTGACGCTCTGGGTCTGGTAGTTGTCGTCCCATCCCTGGTGGTGATGCCAACCGGTGGGAAAGCGAACGCCGTCGCCGAGATCCACGTAGCTCGCGTTGCTGAACTCATGCTCGTAGTTCATGTCCCCGAGCACCGGATCAGGGACCCAGGTGTGGATCCGCTGAAGCAGATTCTCGCTATTGATGGTCGCGTCGACCCTGTACTTACCCAGCACGGTAATCGAGACAATCGTCACCTTCTCCGGGGCGACCGTCGCACCGTCGCGACCCATCTCACCGAGCTCCCAGCGCCAGGTGGCCCGCGCTTCGGCGCCCGGCATCATCGCCGCCTTGAGGAAGCCGTGCGGGTTGAGCCATAAGTCGAGCTGCCACCGCTCCGCGTCCTCGGGTGGCGCCGCAACGGGCGCGCTACCCTGCCCGTCCACGTGCCATGCGTGCATGCCGTTGACCGCGAAGAGCTGGCGACTATTCCGCTGTAGCGGCGTCCCGCCGCGCCATCCGAGTCCGTACTTCCACGACGCGGGGTTGTGGCCGGGCTCACGGTCGAACGTCTCGACCGAGGTCCCAGCGTCCCAGTTCATCGTCCGTGTGTAGTTCGTCAGCCGCTCACCCCGCGGCCAGTCCACTTCGTACCCATTCAGCCGCTGCTGGCCCACCATGCCGGCGTAGGCGCTCCCGGAGATCGTCACGCACCGCAGGTTGGCGACACCGATCGCTTCGGCGGCGGCCTGCAACACCGGGCCGGGATCGATGAAGCCCGGCGGTAGCTCCTGAGCGGCCGACGGCACGCCCATCAATGTCGCTGCGACTACGAGACCCGAGAGTCTGGTGGACATGCGCGCTCCTGAGTTCGCGGTGGCCCGATATGCGGCGGAAGGATAGGGAGAAGAAACGCCCTGCGCTCGTCCACCTTGGCGCAGGCCTATGCTATCGCGATATGATCCACTATCACGAGCCACGCGTCACGGGAGTTGGTCATGCTGAGAGTGAAGACCCTGGTGTGCGTATTCGTAGGCCTACTCCTCTGCGTCGGGCTGAGTCCAGCGTCTGCGCAGGAGCTGCCGCTAGAGCTTCCCGAGCGCGTCCCGGCCCAATTCATGTCCTACCAGGGAGCCCCCTGGCTCGAACGCGCCGAGCGCGTCGCCGAGGAAATGCCCGACGAGATGCTGGCGGCGATGGGCCTCGAGGACGGAGACGTGGTCGCGGACATCGGTGTCGGCTCCGGATTCCACACGCGCAGGATGGCCCGGCTCGTGGCTCCGACCGGCACGATCTACGCCGTGGACATCCAGCCCGAGATGCTGGAGATCCTGCGAGGCTACGTCGAAGAAGAGGGCCTGACAGGCATCGTGCCCGTCCTGAGCGAATTCGACGACCCGAAGCTGCCCGAGGGTGAGATCGACTGGATCCTGCTCGTCGACGTCTACCACGAGTTCTCCAACCACGAGGCGATGCTCGCCAAGATGCGGCAGGCGCTGAAGCCCGACGGACGGGTGGCGCTGGTCGAGTACCGAGTCGAGGACGGCACGGGCGACCATATCAAGCCCGACCACCGGATGTCGGTCCGCCAGGTCCTCAGCGAGTGGAACCCGGCGGGGTTCGACCTCGTCGAGCTACATGAGTTCTTGCCGGGCCAGCACATGTTCATTTTTGCGCCCGTTCGCAGCACACCCGTTCGCAACACGACAGCGGTCGAGCCCCGGTCGGTCATCGCCAACTACGACATCCTCGAGGCCCTCAGCGAGGGCCGCATCGAGGTGATCGCCGCGGGCCAGGGAGCGGAGACCGTCAAACTGACGATCAGGAGGATCGGGCCCGACCCAATAGTGATCACGTTCCCGGTCGGCACGTACTTCGAGAGCGAGAGCGGAGCCAGCGACATGGTCGCTCGCAGGGACGGCGCTGTCGTGCTCCGGGAGGATGGCCCCGAGAGCTGGACCGTCCTGGCGCGCAGAGTGCATAGGACGAGGCCGGTCCCCCAGCCGCAGGAGCGATTCGAAATCCGACCGGCTTACGAACACAGGGCCACGAGGAATGTCGTGTGGCAATTCCAGGGGATGAACCTCGGCCCCGTGCTCGCCCCCGTGATCGAGCAGCTCGCGTTGTGGATCGCCTCGGAGAACGCCGGCTACGATGATCTCGCCGAGCACGCGTCAGCTGTGCCGATCCCTGCGGAACGAGTTGTGGCGCTCGCCGCGGCGTATACGTCCTCGGCCGGGATCGACATCACCTTGAAGCGAATATGGACCGACCGCGAGAAGTTCGTGCCCGCGCTCACCGACGAGAGCCTGAAGAGATTCTTCGAGGCTCGACAGAACTGAAGCGTCGTCCTACCTCCCGGGAGCCGCCCTGTACACGTCGTCGCTCACCGGCTCCATCCAGTTCACGGTGCCGCTGTAGATCGTCATCTGAAGCGCGTCTTCCTCGAGCCCGGCACCGTGCCAGTGCTCGACGCCAGCGTCCGTCCACCAGGGCTCGCCCGGCTGCATCACTTCTAGAGCCTGCCCGCGCACCTGCGTGCGCCCGCGCCCTTCTTCGATCATCAAAAGCTGGCCGTCAGTATGAGTGTGCCAATTGGAGCGGCTGCCGGCTGGGAACAGGAGGCGCAACGTTCTCACCTCCTCACTGTCCACCACAGAAGGGTTTCCGCCCATGAAACGGCTCTGCTGCTCGGCCATTGACTCCACGGGGTTCGTGAGAAACATGAACCCGAAGATGCCGGTCCCGACGAGCGCCAGCGCGAGCATGATCTGGGACGACACACCATTTCCACGTTTCATATCACTTCCCCGGGTCCGAGTCGGAAATCGGGGTCACCGTTACGTTGAGGTTTGCGTAGCTGAACATGGAGCCATCGCTGGCGACCGCGCGCAGCACGTAATTTCCGGGCTCGCCGAAGGTCGTTTCGGCAACCCACCTACCATCCTCAGGCGGCTCGGGGATGATCCAGGGAGGCGACCACGGAGAGTTGCCCCATACTCTCGAGTCCGTCCACGTCTTCATCTGCGTGGGCGTAAAAGTCACTTGTTCGGCATCGCCGCGGTACACGATCCACGACAGCCGCAGGCCGGGTCCACTGAGCACCACGATGGACGAAGGAGGCCGGTATAGCGCTGCCAGCGTCGTCGGCGGTCCTCCGCCTCGCATGCGTCTGGCCGGGAGGTTGTCGGGATCGTGAGCCTTCGCGACCACCGTCAGCACCTGGCCGACTCCGATGCTGACATGCGCATCCCCCTCGATCTCGAGCTCCGGAGGAATGTTGGTGCGAAGAGCGTCGCTGAGGCTACCGAAGTTTCCGCCTACTTCCGTGGAGATCACCTGCGGGTCGATCCGGTAGTCGGGGGCTTTGGACGCATAAGTGCGAAGCGTCTTCCCGTTGGTCTTGAGAGTCCAGACGAGCTCCTTGGAGCCAAAATCCGCGGGCACCTGAATCGTGAACAAGAAGGGGTTACGTCGCGGGTAGAAGTGCGTCGGCTGTCCTTGGTCCGCAGTCGCCGGATCAAAAGCCTCTCGCTCGATGTCGTCGAGCCCTCTCGGCTCGGTGAAGGCGAAGTAGTTGTCCGGCCCGACAGGGACGTTGAATTCCTGCTCCCAGTTGGAGTTCATGTACCCCATGAACAGCGTCAGCGAACCGTCCTCGTTCGGCCACCACCCCTCGTAGGCCGGAGACACGGTCTGGCCGCGCAAGTACATGAATCGGGTCTGGGCGTCGGCCGCCTGGACGACGAGGAGAACTGCGAGAGCCGCGAGCAGGAGCCTCGACCCTTGCGACCTCATCGTTCGTCCCTTCCGCCCGTCGGGGGTCCGGCCGTGCCCTCCTCCGTCATCGTCACGGTCGGGGCCCAACACAGCGGACACCCGACGTCGTAGTCGTTCCTATCCTTCATCAGCGCTCGTCGCGTGGCCATCTCCGCCTGGAACTGCTCTTCCGTGAGCGTAACCGAGTAGCCAAGGTCGATGAACATGTTCGAAACCGAGCGCCGACCACCGCCAGCCCAATTTCTCGCGTCCGCAATATTTGGATTGTCAGCGGTGGTGTCGAGGAAGCCGATGATGTGCAGAATGGTGCCCTTCGGCAGCAACGGCGCGGAATCGTCCTCGTAGACGTACTGCTTGACCCAATTGTGATCGTAGCCGACGCAGTTGAGCGTGAACTGGTTGTGGCCCCAGATCGCCTCGAGGCACATGCGTACGCCCGGCGCGTGCAGGTGCGGCTCGAAGGCGATGATCTTGGTGTGCTCCTGCAGCACTTGGTAGGAATGGAATTCCTGGTTGGCTTTGTTCGGAGCCACGTCGATGTCGACGCCATTGCCGAGACGGGGGCCTCTCCTCGTGTACTCCGGTTCGTATCCCACTGGGAAGAACTTGAAGCCGAACTCGAGGTGCCCGGTCGACTCGCGGCCGTTCGAATGGAGATGCGACGCGCCCAGACTCAGCGCCGAATTGGCGGGAAGGAGTCGGCCGGCCTTCACCGGAAAGACATCCGCGTTGCGCCCGACCTCGTGGATGGGCCAGCTCGTCCTGCGATCGATGACCTCGGTGCCATCCTCGCTCAGGACGCCGCTGGTATACGTCATGTGGTGCCACATCCAGCGTCCGCCCACCGTGCTGCTAGCCGCGTCCGCGGGAATATCGTTGACCTCTCGGACCTGGACTGCCATCACGTAGCGGTCCTCCGTGAGACCCGTCGGCACGAGGCCAATATCGCCCCAGCGGTCGGGCCCGACGGCCGGCATGGTCATCTCCCTGGAAGTGAGGATCAGGTCGGGCTCACCGATCTCCCAGTCAGAGGCGTCACTGAATACGAGCTGCGGCGGCATGTCGGCCGGATCGCCCTCGGGAGCTCCGTTGTCGGCCCATGCCTGGATCTTGGCCAGCTCTTCGTCGCTGAGTGAGGGGTCGTTCTTGAATGCGAGGATCCCGATGTCCTTTTCCACGAACCACGGGGGCATGGCGCCCATACGGTCCCGGATGGCCGTCTTGCGCGCGATTCTGCGGCCGTACCGCTGCACCTCGTCGTAGGTAATCAGTGACATCGGTGCCCCACCACCGGCGCGGTGGCAGTTCTGACAGCTCCGTTGAAGGATCGGAGCGATGTCTTTGCTGAACGTGACAGCCTGTGGATCGATGCCGAAGTCCGCCGCCGCAAAGAGATGCGGCTGGTGGTTGGCGACGCTGGCGTCGTGCGTCTGAGCGCTGGCGGCGACGGGCAAAATCAGAAGGGCCACGACCGAATAGGAGAACTGTCTTGCGTTCATCACAAACTCCCCTTGGCAACGTCCAAAGCCTCGAGCCACGATGAGCTAGTCGAGCGCTCATCGCAAGCGTTTCAACTGCAACCGATAACCCAAGAGCGACCCTAGCGCCGGTTCTCCGGCAGCGCGAACGCCACGAGCGTGGTCCCCGACGGAATCAGCACGTGCTGCCGCCCATCGAGCATGTGTGTCATGGCGGCGGCGCCCCAAATGCGGGAGCCGGTCTGGTAGTGCCATAGGTTCTTACCGGTGCTTGCCTCGAACGCCATGAAGTTGCCTTCGTGATCGCCCGCGAAGACGAGACCGGACGCGGTACTCGTGACCCCCGCCATCGTGGCGGACGGGTAGCGGAACTCCCACTTGCGCTCTCCGGTCCGTACGTCGATCGCGCGCAGAGCGCTGTACCAATGATCCCGGTCGATCCATACGACACCGCCGAACGAGCTCCGACCCGGAACGAACTCGGGCTTCTGCGGTGCGAAGGTCGCGCAGGTCTCTCGCGCGGTGACGAAGAATAGGCCGAGATCGGGATTGAACGACGGCGGCATGAAGTTCGTGCCGCCCCAGGGGTCCGGAAGACACCCTTCGCTGCCGTCGTTGAGTATGATGGGCCGACCGTCGGGCCCGATCTCCCGCGCCCAGGTCGTTTCCGTGAACGGCTTCCCGAGCAGCAGCTCACCTGTCGTGCGGTCGAGCACGTAGAAGAAACCGTTGCGGTTCGCGACCATCACGACCTTGCGCAGCTCGCCGTCGAACATGATGTCCGCCAGCACGGGCACATGGTTGGAGTCCCAGTCGTGGACGTCGTGCGGCGTGAATTGGTAGTGCCAACGGAGGGAGCCCGTTTCCGCGTCGAGCGCCACGATCGAGTTCGTGTAGAGGTTGTCCCCCGGCCGGTCGTCGCCGTAGTAGTCGGGATTCGGATTTCCCGTGCCCCAATAGATGAGATCGAGCTCCGGATCGTAGCTTCCGGTCATCCAGGTGCCACCGCCTCCTCGCGCCAAGATCTCTGCGTCCTGCGGCCAGGTCTCACTGCCGGGCTCGCCAGGACCGGGCACGGTATGGAACCGCCAGATGCGTTCGCCGGTTGCCGGATCGTAGGCGTCGATGAAACCGCGCGTCGCATACTCGCCACCCGAGATCCCGACGATCACTTTGCCGTCGATGACCAGAGGGGCCATGGTCGCGGCATAACCGACACGGTAGTCCGCGAGCTCGATGTCCCAGAGCACGCTTCCGGTCTTCCGGTCGAGCGCCAGGAGGTGCGCATCGAGCGTCACCATGAAGAGACTTTCTCCGAGCATGCCGAACCCGCGATTGACGGGCGCGCTCGCGCCGTAAGTGAGATCATCTGGAAGGTCGCGCCGATACTGCCAGAACCGGCGCCCTGTCCTCGCGTCGAGCGCCCACGCGAAGTTGTTCGACCCGGTCACATAGAGGACGCCGTCCAGCACGAGTGGGGTGGTCTCGAAGCCCCGGCCTCGGGTCATCGTGCCGGTCTGAAACGTCCAAATGGGGACAAGGCGGTGGACGTTCTCGGGGGTGATCTGGGTCAGGGGGCTATGGCGTCGACCACTGTAATCGCCCGAGAAGGTCAGCCAGCTCGACGGATCGGAAAAACCCTGGAGAAGGTCCGCATACGTTACGCCGGGGTCGCCTACGCCGGCTTCGTCGTCCTGAGCGACCAGACTCGACGGGCTGAGGCCCGTCACCGCCACCAGCGCAACGACGCCTACGAATCTTCTAAGCAGCATATGATCCACCTCTTTACCGGCGATTGGAATCAGCCTGTCGCAGCGTGCCGAGATATCGCAGCAGGTCATCGAGATCGCCGTCGCTGAGACGGTCGGGGTCGAACAGGGGCATCAGCGAGCGCTCCTCTTGGACGAGCTCTTGCAGATCCGCCTTGAGGTATCCCTGGAGCCGCTCGCGGGTGTCCACGACCTGAATCGAGAAGGCATCCTCGCCCTTCGTCACACCGCGAACGCGCCGACCGTCTTGCGTCACGAGTGTCACCGCACGATACCCGACCGCGACCGACGCGCTGGGGTCGCGAATCGCCCGCATCAGCATGTCGCGCGATCGGATCGCGGCGATGCGAGACAGGTCAGGGCCCAGACGCCCGCCGCGGCGGTTCACGCGATGGCAGCGCGCGCACGTCGAGGAGAAGACCTCCTGGCCCCGCTCGGCATCCCCGGTGTCGTTCTCGAACGGCGGCACGGTGCTGAGACCCTTCACGTAGGCGACGACCGCCCAGATCTCGCGGTCCGGCGCAGAGCTGGACCGCATGATGCTGCCCGACACGCCCCGCCGGATCACCTGGAACACCCGGTCGTCACTCGTGCCAGACGCCCACATCAGGGTCAGATCCGGACCGCTGATGCCTTTGGCGTCCGCACCGTGACACTCGGCGCACCGCGTGCCATACAAGGCGGCGCCGGCGCGGATCGCGGTACGGTCCCCCTCATACGGATTCCCGCCCTGCGCGCTCAGGGAGAGCGGCGCGGAGACACTCAGGATCAGGAATACGCGCGTCAGCGCTGAGCGGACCATATCGGGCATACCATAGCAATCCGATTCGAATGCGCAAACGACTCCACACGCAGGCGCGGAGCGAAACGCAAGTCATGACACCCCTCCCTTGCCCCTACCCTACACCCCGCTCATCGTGGGAGGTAGGGTGACGTCACGATAGGCCACAGAACGCTGGTGGCTTGGGAGCGAGGCAATATGGCTACGATCTGCGAAACCACTCGGCGCGAATTCCTGGTGCGACTCGGCGGGCTGGGCGTGGTTCTTTCTCGGCCGCCGCGGCTGCTCGCACAGGAAAAACTGCCCACGAGGATGATCCCAGGAACAGGGGAGGCGCTGCCGGTCATCGGCCTGGGATCGTCGAAACCGGTTCTCGAGATCCCCACCGAGGGCACGGAGCCCGTCGCGGCCGTGATCCGGATGTTGCTCGAGCGCGGAGGACGTGTGGTCGATACGTCGATTAGAACCGAGGCGATCGACGCCGAATTCGGGCGCGTCTTGGCGGAGCCGGACATACGCGACAACATCTTCCTCGCGACGAAGATCAACACGCCCGACCCCGAGCTCGGGATCGCGCAGATGCGGCAGACCCAGAGGCTGTTCGGCCGTCGCACCATGGATCTCGTACAAATCGAGAGCCTGCGAGGTCTCGAGGCTCACTGGCCGCGGCTACGAGAATGGAAGGACTCGGGCGAGGCACGCTACATCGGTGTCACGGTCTCCTCGTATGGGAACTTCGAGCCCCTCGAGTCGTTCATGAGGAGGGAATCGCCCGACTTCGTGCACATCAACTACTCAGTGGTAGAGACACGTGCTGAAGAGCGGCTTCTACCGCTCGCCCAGGAGCTGGGCATGGCCGTCATCATCAACAGACCCTTCATGAACGGCACATATTTCGGGCGGGTCAGCGGGCGCGAGCTCCCCGGGTGGGCGGCCGATTTCGACTGCGCGGCCTGGTCGCAATTCTCGCTGAAGTACATTCTCGGGCATCCAGCCGTCACCTGTGTGCTGACCGAAACGACCAACCCGGAGCACATGGAAGAGAACATCCAGGGCGGCTTCGGACGTCTGCCAGACGAAGCGACTAAGCGGCGCATGCGACAGCACATCGCTGACTTCTGAAATAGATAGGCCCATGAGAAGAGCAGTCTTCCTGGTTGTCTGACCGGCTGGCTCGCGTGCCCTAGTCGGGGGACGCGGCTAAGTTGTCTCGCCATGAAGCGATACCGGCGGGCCGCCGACCTCCCCCGGCGCTACAACGCCGTATCGATCCTCGAGCATAACTTGGAGGATCGTCCGGACAAGACCGCCCTACTCACGCCCGGCCGGGAGTCGACCTTCCGCGAGGTGGCGGACGAGGTGAACCGCGTGGGCAACGCACTGCTCGGACTCGGTGTGCATGCGGGCGAGAGCGTGGGGATCCTGGTCCCCGACACGACCGAGTGGGCGACGACGTTTTTCGCGTGTCTGAAGACCGGAACGGTCGCGGTTGGGATCAATACCCTGCTCACACCCCGCGAGCTCGCTCAGATCCTCCGTGAGTCGCGCGCGCGAGTGCTCGTCGTGCACGACGCGCTGTTGGCCGGAGCACTAGAGGCTCCAGACGAGTCAAGTTTCATCGAGCACGTGGTCGTGGTGGGTGGGGAGGCGAACACGCCGGCCGGTGACGGGCCGGTACTCCACGACTGGGATGCCTGGATCGGGGGCGAGCCGTCCACACTCGAGGCCACGGACACTCACCGCGACGACTTCGCCACGCTCAACTTCTCCAGCGGTACGACCGGGGAGCCGAAGGGCATCTACCACACCCACGCCGACCTCGCGTTGACCGCTCAGCTCTGGGGCGTCGACGTGCTCGGACTGCGCGAGGACGACCGCACGTTCTCGGTCGCGAAGCTCTTCTTCGTGTACGGCCTCGGCGGCAACCTTGTCTTCCCTTGGTACGTGGGGGCTTCCGCGGTGCTGTACCCTGGGAGCCCCCGCGTCGCGGCAGACATCCTCGGCGTCATCGACCGATTCAAGCCCACGATCCTCTTCAACGCGCCGACTGGGTACGCGTCGATCCTCGCGGTCGAGGCCTTTGCGGAGCGGTACGACCTCTCGTCTCTCCGGCTAGGGGTCTCGGCCGGCGAGGCCCTGCCCGCTCCGCTTTGGCACCGGTTTAAGGACCAGACCGGCATCGAGCTGCTCGATGGCATCGGGTCGACGGAGAACTTCCACATCTTCGTCTCGAACCGGCCGGGCGACGTGCGCCCCGGCAGCAGCGGGAAGCCCGTCGCCGGCTATGAGTGCCGTATCGTGGACGACGAAGGGAATGCGGTGCCCCACGGCGACGTCGGCAACCTACACGTCAAGGGCGAGACCGCCGCGCTCTTCTACCTGCACGACCCCGAGCGAAGCCGGCAAACGTTCCTGGGAGCGTGGCTGAACACCGGCGACAAATACACGGTGGACGAGGACGGCTATTACTGGCACGCGGGTCGGTCGGACGACATGCTCAAAGTCGGCGGGATCTGGGTCTCGCCGGTGGAGGTCGAGAGCGTCCTGGTCGAGCACGAGGCCGTGCTCGAGTGCGCGGTGGTGGGGGTGATCGACGACTCCGAGCTGGTGAAGCCGAAGGCGTTCGTCGTACTCAAAGAAGCCTCGTGGGACAGCGGCGGAGATGAGCTGGCCCAGGAGCTGATCGAACACTGCGTCGAACGGATCGCCGCCTACAAGCGGCCCCGATGGATCGCGTTCGTCGACGAACTTCCCAGGACCGCGACCGGGAAGATCCAGCGCTACCGGCTGAGATGAGCGGAGCGGCCTACGTGAGGGCCGGAGCGCGGCAGGCTCGGACTAGCGGTAGACGTCCCTGCGGTGCCCGATCTTCACGACCGTCACGGTACTGGCCTCATCGTCGACCTGGTAGACAATGCGGAAGACGCCCTGGCGGACCCGATACCGATCGCTGCCGGTGAGTTTCTCACAAGCACGGGGTCGGCACTCTTCGCCCAGTGCCTGAATCTTGCCAACGATGCGAGCTCGGTCCCTCGCCTCCAGGCCCTGCAACTCCTTCACAGCAGATGGCTTGATCCGGAGTTCATAGCTCGCCACGACGCCTCAGGTCCTCGAGCACGTCCTCGAACAAAAGACTCGGCTCGGCGGCGCGAGCTTCGAACGCTTCGAGATCTTCGGCGTCCTCGGCAAGACTCTCTCGGACGGCCGCATTAACGAGATCCGACACGCTCTGATCGGTTTCAGCGGCCTTGAGACGCAGTGCCCGGTGGATCGTGGGAGAAAAGTAGACGGTGGTGCGCTTCGACTTGGTACCCATGGCGCATTATAGCGCTATAGCGTTATGACGTCAAAGCCACTCCGTCCTCCCCGGGCAACCAAGAGCTCTGCTCGTTGACCCAACAGAATGTATGTATACAGTTGGTATGTAGTCGTCCGATCGCCGAACGTGCTCTCAGAACGATGACACGCCCATGACGCCCAATCTCGAACTCCAGACCGACCGCTTCATCCCCCTCAAGCCGGTGGTCTTTGGGATCATGATGAGCCTCGCCGAACAGGAACGTCATGGGTACGCGATCCTGCACGATGTGCGCACACGGTCGGGCGGACGCCTGAAGCTCGAGACTGGGCCCCTCTATCGGCACTTGAAGCGTCTGCTCGACGACCGACTCGTTGAAGAGACGGAGGGAGCAGAGGGAGGGGAGAGCTCAGACCAGCGACGCCGCTACTATGCGCTGACCGAGCTGGGTCGATCCGTGCTCGCTACCGAGGGTCAGCGTCTTGCCCAGGCAGTCCAGCACGCGCAGGCGCTGGGGGCGATCCCGACGTGAGCCGACGCCTCTACCGCCTCTTCCGGCGCTGCTATCCCGCGGCCTTCCGCGCCCGGTTTGGGCGGGACATGGAAGAGACGTTCGACCAAGACCTCGCGGATGCGAAGAACCGCGGTAGCCTCGCGGTCGCTGGCTTGTGGGCGCGCGCCCTCGTGCAGGCGATTCTGCTGGGCGCTGAAGAACGATTTATGGCGACTTCCGTCGCTCCAAACCGTCCTCCTGAACTTTTCGAAGAAAGCAGATCATACATGAGCACGTTCATTCAGGACGTTCGATTCGCGGTGCGCACGTTCGCGCGTAACCCGTCGTTCACAACAGTCGCTGTGATCACGATGGCACTCGGCATCGGCGCCAGCACCGCCGTTTTCAGCGTGGTCAACGGCGTGCTGTTGCGTCCGCTGCCCTACCCCGACTCCGAGCGACTCGTGGTCGTGGGAGGCACGCTGGAGGGACAGCAAGGCTTCCCCACGGGACCCATCTTCCCGGGTGTCTTCGCCGACTGGCAGGAAGGCAACACCGTCTTCGAGCAGATGGCCGCGGTGAGCGAGTGGACGCTCGACCTGGTGGGCGAAGGAGACCCGCAGCGACTGAACGCAGCGGGTGTGTCCGTCGACTTCCTTCCGCTGCTCCGCGTCTCTCCGCTCGTGGGGCGCAATTTCTCGATGGAGGAGGATCTGCCCGACGCCGGACCTGTGGCCATCGTGAGCCATCGCCTCTGGCAAACCCACTGGGCGGGCGATCCGGATATTCTCGGCAGACGCATCACCCTCAGCGGAAAGCCATACACGGTCGTGGGTGTGCTGCCGGGTGATTTCCGCTACCCCGAGGTGCTCAACTTCGACGCAGTGGACGTGCTCTATCCTTACCAGCTCAATATTCCGACACAGGACTTGGTCTATGCGTTCGCGCGGCTTCGCGACGGCGTGAGCCATGCTGAAGCCCAGGACGCGCTCAACGGAATGGGGAGCGAGTCCGCCGAGAGACGGGGTCTGCGTGCCGACGTGATGCCCTTGGCGTCACTCACCATTGGGGACGTCGGACCGCGCCTGAAGCTGCTGCTCGGTGCCGTCGGGCTCCTGTTGCTGATCGCCTCGGCCAACGTCGCGAATCTCCTGTTGGCACGGGCTACGTCTCGAACCCGCGAGATCGCCTTGCGCTCATCTCTGGGAGCCGGGCGGGGGCGAATCACCCGGCAGCTGCTCACCGAGAGCCTCATCCTCTTTACCGCTGGCGGCGCCCTGGGAGTAGCGATCGCCGCCGGAGTCATTCAAGCCCTCGTCACCATCGACCCGGGCAACTTGCCTCGCCTCACGGAAGTATCCCTCGACGGAACCGTCTTGGGCTTCACACTTGTGGTCACGTTGGTAACCGGCGTCATCTTTGGAGCGATGCCCGCCGTGCAGCTCGGCGGACTAAGCGGTGGCTTGAGCGGCGCGAGCCTAGCCACAGGCGGGGCGCACGCCTCGACGACCCGAGTGGGCAAGAGAATTCGTTCAGCCCTCGTGGTGTCACAGGTCGCACTCGCACTCGTGCTGCTGATCGGCGCGAGTTTGCTGATCGAGAGCTTCGTCACTCTCCAGAACGTAGATCCCGGATTCGATCCCATGGACGTTTCCTTCGCATCGCTCATCCTGGACGAGCGATACCAGACGAGCGAAGAGCAGTTGATCTTCTTCTCCAGCGTGCTCGACCGGGCGCAGCAGACCGTTCCCGGAGTGGTCTCGGCGGCCGTGGTCACGGCGTTGCCGATGTCAGGGGACCGCTGGCGCGCCCCAATCGCCATCGAAGGCTATGCGCCTCCCGAAGGGACTCGTTTGGGAATGGACTACGCTCAGGTGAGCGAAGACTACTTCACTACGATCGGCACCCGGGTCGTCTCGGGGCGCGTCTTCTCAGCGGAGGACCGCACGTCGGACGGGCCCACCAGTCTCGTCGTAAATGAGGCCTTCGCTCAGCAGTTCTGGCCGGACGGCAACAGCCTCGGCCGCCGCTTGAAGATCGGACGCTCGGCCGACGGCCCTGGACCATGGCTCACCGTGATCGGTGTCGTCGCCGACGTGCGCCAGCAAGGGCTCGGCGAGTCGGGCGAGCCGCAAACGTATCTCTTCTATCGTCAGATGCCGTCCGACCAAATGCGCATCGTGGTTCGTTCGGACGCTGACTTCTCACTCGTGTCCCAATCGTTGCAGCGCGCCGTGTGGGAAGTCGATCCGAACATCCCTGTCGAAGTAGTCGCGCTGAGCGATCACGTCGCGAGCACCATAATCGCTCCTAGATTCTACACCGGACTGCTCGCCAGCTTCGCCACCTTGGCGCTCATCCTGGCCGCGGTGGGCATCTACGGCACCATGTCCTACGTCGTGGGTGAGCGTCAGCGGGAAATGGGAATCCGGCTGGCACTCGGCGCCGTGGCGTCATCGGTGACGACGCTGGTCGTACGACAAGGACTGATGCTATCCGCTTTCGGTGTCGTGCTCGGCATCGTCGGCGCGGCAGCCGCGACCCGGCTTCTCGAAAGCTTCCTCTTCGGGATCACGGCCGCGGACCCATTAGCCTTCGTGCTCGGTGTCGTGGTACTCTGCGGAGTTGCGCTCGTCGCCAGCTACGTGCCGGCTCGGCGGGCGACACTGGTCGATCCAGTGCAGGCCTTGAGGGCGGAGTAGAAAGGCTGGCAGCCCGCGGGAGACCCACAACGGCCCGAGAGCTGCTAGGCGCCTACGTCCAGAGGCGTCTCCCGTAGCGCCGGCGTCCAGGCCTCTTCGGTACTCGGCTGCCCGCCCTTCTTGGCCGCCTTGCCAGTCCGTCAAACCGGCGACGAAACCCGGCCCTCGTCAGCAGCAGCCGTGTCCAAGTGCGCAACACAGTTGAGCAGGTGCACGCGATGGGGAGCTGCCTGCTCGACGATCGTCAGACTCGAATTGGCAAACAGCTCGGGCGCCGGCATACGCGGCGGCAGCTCCAGGCTTTGCTGCAAGAGCGAGCCGCAGACCAGCCCGTGGGTAACGACAGCCAGGGTTCCGTCCAGGCGCTGTCTGGTCTCGACGACGTAGGCCCAAGCCTCCCGCACACGACGGTCGAAGACTTCCACGCTCTCTCCGTTCGGCGGCTCGTAGCCCTGGGCAAAGATGTCACGGTCGAGCTCGGCGTACGGGGTGCCGCGAATGTCACCGAAGTTCCGTTCCTGCAGCAACGGGGTGTGCTCGACCGAGGAAGACGTGGCGAGCGCGATCGGCTCGGCAGTCATGGCGGCACGCAGCAGATCGCTAGCGACCACATGCGCCACGCCGAGCTCCGCCAAGTGGTCCGCTAGCAGCTGCGCCTGACGCTTCCCGCGCCCATTGAGGGGCGTGTCGGACGGCTGCACCACGGCGGTGGCGTTGAGCGCTGTCTCCCCGTGGCGGATGATGTAGATCACGCGCGGAACGTAACCTGCCGGCAGGCTTGTCCGACCCTCATCCCCGCCCTACCGTGGATTCACCTTCCGGGAGAGCCCCATCATGCAGATCCGACAGGCTGGGCTGGTCGCCGTCATGGCGCTGGCAACGCTCCCGTTCGCCGCCCGCGCGCAAGAGCGTTTCGTCACGATCGAGCGGTTCGTGCCACACACATCGACCGTGCCGGCCAATACCGCGTCTACCGTGTGGGGGTGAACGGCGCTGTGGCGTCGGGCGGGTAGCCCTAAACCTCCGCTGCCGCCTCTCCGTCCACTTCCTCCTCCGCACCGTCTTCACCGTCTTCACCCGCCCCGCACGCGCAGCCACCACACCAGCACCCGCAGTGCGAGCACCCGCCATGACAGCGATGGCGACCGCAGCGCCCCCGGCGGCAGCAGATCCAGTAGATGAAACACAAGATCAGGATCAGCTTGACGAGTCCGCCACCGGCTAGGCTGACCCAGAAAGCGGAGAGGCTTTCGACGTACCAACTCAGTGCTTCGATGATCATCCGCAGTGCTCCGGCGTCCTAGTCGTCATTGATATATATACACCCTCAGACGAGGAAGGGGCCCGGTTTGTTTCCCGGCCCGTTGTCAGGGAGAACATCCCGCTCCTCCGCCTAGCTCCGGGCTGCTGTCGGGCACTGCCGTCGGGCTGCCCTTGCGTTCGTCGAGACCGGTTCCCCATCCTACCCAGGGCACTTCTCCTTTCCGCGGGGACTCCGATGAAAGAATGCAGCTCGTCGACCACGCTCGACGGTTTCATGACTCGCCGAGACCTCCTGAGCCAGCTGGGCATCGTCACCGTCGGCCTGGCGGTAACCCCGGTACGTGGTTGGCCGGCGTCCTGGTTCGCTCAGGAAGCGATCGTCCCGTTCACGGACGTTCCAGAGACCTTCTCCACCCACCGCGGATCCGACGGGAGTGGACTCCGCGTCGCGCAGGATCTACGCAACCTGACGTCGTGGACGACACCGGTCGACGACTTCTTCGCGGTGGCGCACTACGGCTACCCCGAATTGAACGCCTCGACGTATCGGCTCGGATTGACCGGGCTAGTTCAGCGGCCGCTGACGCTTACGCTCGACCAGCTCAAGTCCCGACCCCGTGTGGAACGCACGACGGTCTTCGAGTGCAGCGGAAACTCGGCCCGGCTGTTCCACGGCATGGTGGGGAACGCCACATGGACGGGTACCGAGCTCTTGCCGCTTCTCGAGGAATTGGGGCCGGCGGACGACGCGAAGGAGGTCCATTTCTGGGCGGCGGACTCGGGAACGGAAGAAATCCGGGGAAACGAATACGAGCAGAATTTCGCTCGGTCGATGTCGATGGATCAGATCAGAGATACGAATCCGATCCTCGCGTATGAGATGAATGGGGAGCCTCTGCGGGTGGTTCATGGCTTCCCGGTGCGGCTGATCGTCCCCGGCTGGTACGGGATCAGTCAGGTCAAGTGGTTGAACAAGATCGAATTGAGCGCAGACCGCCTGATGACCCGCTTCATGGCCAAGGACTACGTCACGCTCATGGGGCGCGAGGTGGACGGTCGGACGGAGTGGATCGAGACGTCGGTCACACGCCAGCGGCCCAAATCCGCGATCGCCCGCGTAACTCGGAGCGGCAGCCGATTCACGATCTTCGGCGTGGCCTGGAGCGACGGCACTCCGCTGGATCGGGTCGAGGTGCGCGTAGACGACGGCGCCTGGAGCACGGCCGAGCTAGACCGCCCGAGCGATCCCCACAGCTGGACGTTCTTCACGCTCGAGATGCCGGAGTTGCCGGCCGGAGAGCATACGCTGGTGTCGCGGGCCACGGACACCGTGGGGCGCACTCAGCCGGAGCACCTCGACATGAAGAGGACTCGCTGGGAGAACAACGAGCTCTTCCACCGGACGATCGAGGTAGCCTGACGGGCCGCGTAGTCCTCCGCACCCAAAAAAAAGCCGTCAGACGCGCGCCAACGCAGCAGCCATATTGTCGAGCGCGCGCTCGATGAGGCGTCTGGACGTGCCGACGTTCATGCGCATGTGGTCCGCCCCGCCCGTACCGTAGTCCGATCCGGGATTCAGGTAGACACCCGCGTTCTCGGCGAGCCAGCGCTGAACGATCTTCTCCGGCGTGACCGGGTTGACGGACGTCTCGCTTTCCTTTGCCGCGATCTGCTTCGCCCCGATTCTGTCGACGACTCCGGCTACGTCGAGCCAGGCGAGGTACGTGCCCTGCGCCTTCGTGTACTTCAAGAGCGGCACGCGATCCCTGATATAGGACTCCACGAAGTCATGATTGCCGTCGATGTAGACGCGCAACTGATCGAGCCATGGCTCGCCCTCCGTGAGGCCGGCGTGGTTGGCAACCAAGCCCAGGGTCGTGAGGTCCGCCCGGGTGTTGGCCTTCATTCGCTCCAGAAGGTCCGGGTTGGTCGAGAAGTACCAGGCGACCTTGATCCCTGCGAGGCTGAACGTCTTGCTCGCCGCCTTGAACGTGACGCTGTTGTCGACGATGTCGAGGTTCGGAAGGCTAGCGAACGGTGTGTACGTCTGCCCGCTCATGACGAAGTCACAGTGGATCTCGTCGGCAAAGACGACGACCCGGTGCCGGAGACAAATCTCACCCATCCGCGTCAGCTCCTCGGGCGACCAGCAGTTGCCCGTAGGGTTCTGAGGGTTACAGAGGATGAAGACGTTGGCGCGGGCTGCGCGCAGCTCGAAGTCCTCGAAGTCGATCGAATACCGTCCGTCGACCAGCTTCATCTCACAGTCCTCGGCCACGGTCCGCGTGAAGCGCAGGTCGGTGTAGAAACCGTTGTACGTCGGCGTTGTCAGGAGGACCTTCGTGCCCGGCGGCGAGAACGTGTGCAACCCCGCGACGAGGGCGGGATGCACGCCTGCCGTCCACACGACCGTCTCGGGATCGATGTCGAGTCCGTAGCGCTGTCGGTTCCAGTCGACCACGGCCTCGACATACCTAGTGGGCCTTCTCAGGTAACCCCAGTTCTCGTGCTCGCAGCGCTCGGCGAGAGCTCGCGTGATGCAGGGCGCGGTGCGAAAGTCCATGTCGGCAACGCCCATGCCGACCTCGATGCCCTGACCGTACGTCGCGATCGCGCCGTCCCACTTGGTGCTGTCCGTCCCGACTCGGCTGTAGATCTCGTCGAAGTCGAAGACCTGACGTCTGGGGGTCGGCAGAGCCTCGGTGACGTCACCCGCCATGGCGGGCTTGACGCCCACAGCGCCCAGGAGTGCGGTTCCTCCTGCGTTCCGCAGGAACGCTCTACGATCGAGTCCGCGATTCTTTGGCATCACTTCGCCTCGACGCGGGTGCGGCCGCGCAAGGCGGCGCTCAGACAGTCGCTCGGGTCGGACATCCGAATGTCCTTGCTGAGGGTCACATCCACTCAACATCCGAAATGGCGTGTGGCGGCGCAAGCAACGGAGAAGACCCGGGTCAGCATACCGCGCGTTTCCCGCAGCGGTTCTCTAGGCATAGCTGATGAATTCGAGCAGATTGCCGTCAGGATCACGGACGTAGACGCTCTCACCGATCGCGCTTCCACCATCACGGCCGCCCCGCCGCTCGCCCTCTGCTACGATCTCGGCCTCGGCTGCTTGAAGGACGCTGCGAAGCGCTTCCGAGGTGCCTTCCCACACCCAGCAGAAGTCACCACACGGCGGGATCGCTTCGGCTGCCCGGAGCGTGAAGTTCTCGTTCTGCCACCGCGCCGGAACGTGGAAGTTGATCTTCTGGTGGCCGAAGTGGACGGAGATCCCTTGGCCGACCTCGCTCACGCGGAACCCCAACGCCCGATAGAACTCGACCATCTGTTCGACCCTCTGGATCGGTATCGCGACGTGGTCGAGCGCGCCGATCCTCGCAGCCTGCTGCGTGACCGCATGGGCCGGCTGCGCGACTCCATCGGAGGGGCTTGCGAACGTGCTCGCCCCCGAGACCACCGGGCCCGCGATGATCGCCTTTTTGATGAAGTCGCGCCGGGAACAGGAGCTCCTCAACTCAAGACGCTTCGAAACACGCCAACCGCCGTCTCCATCTCTTCCATCGTCCCAAGTGAAATCCGAGAGTAGGTATGCTCCATGGGCGGGAAGTCCCGACCCACGCGCACACTCTGTTCCAGACACGCCTCCCGAAACTCACTCGCCGGACGCTTGAGGTCGACGAAGATGTGGTTGGTGTGGGAGTCGGGAGCCTCGAACCCCAGGTCCCGGAACGCGGAGAGCGTGAACCGGCGAATCCGTGCGTTCTCTCGCCGCTCCTCGGCGATATGCTCGGGATCCTCGATCGACGCGATCGCGGCAGCGGCGGACAGCGTGTTCATGCTGCCGAGATTCCACGCATCGCTGATCGCATCGAGGGTCTCTTCTTGCCCGATCGCATAGCCGACGCGCAGACCCGCCATGCCATGCGCCTTCGAGAAGGTGCGCGTGATGAACACGCTCGGAAACTCCTGTGTCAACGGGGCCGCGGTCTTGACGGCCGAATCGAACGTGTAGTCGATGTAGGCCTCGTCGATCAGGATCTTGGTAGCGGGTGAAGCACGCATCACTCGTCGGACAAAGTCTTCCACTGCGCTCGCCGAGTGCGCCGTGCCCGTTGGATTGTTCGGGTTGCAGAAGAACACCATGCCCGCCCCGCGGGCGGCCTCCGCCATCGCAGAGATATCCAGACCCAGCGAGCCGTCGACGGGAATCATCTTGACGGGCGCGCCGATCCGTCTCGCCATCCGGTCGGGCGTGCCGTAGGTCGGCGCCGCGGTGACCAGCGGCTTGGTGGCGGAACAGAAGGCTCGGACCGACCCAGCGAGGATGGCACCCGAGCCCGTACCCACGACGACGTTGTCCTCCCCTACGCCGTATATCTCGGCGATCGTCGTTACCAGCTCGTTTGTGTAGTCTGGTGGATATCCCCGCCCCGTTCTCGTCGTGATGGCCTGGTGGAGCGCCGCCATCGCGTTCGGACCAGGGCCCCGGGCGTTCTCATTGGAGCTGATCCGGATGATGGGATCATCGAATGGCTCTTCCGCCAACTCGGGCTCGAACGCTGCCGCCTCCCGGCCACGGCCGATGATGAACGAGCTGGACAGCAAGCCGGCCGTACCCAGGCCGATCGTGCGAGCGAACCCGCGACGCGTCAGTGACATGACATCCCCCTAGACCGGCAGAGCCGGCATGTTGATGAGACGGGACTGGGCCGACTCTGCATCATAGCGCCCGGGAGGCGCCGAGGCATCTGCCCCACACCGCGCAGGTGAGCCTAGACCTCCTCTCCGGTCATACACACCACCGTGTTGCCGCGTCCCTCGTTGTTCTCGAAGAGCTCGAACGCTTCGATAAAGCGCTCCAGCGGGAATACGCGATCGGCACGCGGCGCCACAGCACCGGTCGCCATGTAGCTGAGGATCTCGGCAACGTGCTCCTGGTGCCGATCCGGATTGGCTGTGGCCCACGGACCCCACAGGCTACCAATGGCAGCGGCCTGCTTGATGAGCAGCATACCCGGTCGAATCGGTTTCTGACCTGCCGTGAATCCTACTAGACATATCTTGCCCAGTGGTCTCACAGAGGAGACCAGCGCCGCCTCGAAGAGATCTCCCTGCACCATGTCGAGCACCAAATCCACGCCGTCCGGATGCCCTAGCTCACGCGCCGCTTGTTTGACCTCATTCTTGAAGGCCCGGTGGCTTTCACGATCACGACCATAGCAGAGCACCCTGTCCGCGCCGGCAGCGGTTGGGTACGCCCGCTTCTCAGGTACGCTGACGCCCGCGATGACCTGAGCGCCCATGGCCTTGGCGAGTTGGATTCCGGCCATGCCCACGCCACCCGACGCGCCATCGATGAGCACCAGGTCACCGGGAGCGATTTCACCGATGACCTTCAGAGAGTGATACGCCGCAAAAAAGTTGCGGCCGACGTTGGCGCACTGCGACAGCGGAACGTTGTCGGGTGCCTTCCACACGGCACGCGCGTCGGCCTTGACGACCTCGGCCATCGCGCCGATGCCCATTTGCGCGATCACTCGGTCACCCACCCGCAGGCCCTCGACGCCTTCACCGACCTCGAGAACCGTTCCCGTCAGGTCCATGCCGGGCACATACGGGAGGGGTGGTCTTACCTGGTAGAGGCCCTGAGCCTGAAGCGCATCAGGGTACTGGACTCCGACATAATGTGAGGAGACGAGAACACTCCCGGCTTCGCACTCTGGTGCTTGCACTTCATCGAGCGACAGCACATCCCTGAGTGGGTCCGGGGTCGGCACCGGCTTCCCGTCCTCGTCGAGCCCCGCGAACCGGTGGCAGCGAATCGCTTTGATAGGACTGCTCATCATTTGGACGCCGCGACGCGGGGGGCGTGGAGTTGCCGATCAGGCGGGCGGTCCATACTGCAGCCGAACGGCGGCCGGGGGAAGTAGGAAGCGTCTAAGCGGGCCGATAACACGTCATTCGGTCGCCCGTGAGCACGAGTCAGATTGCGGGCTCGCGGCTGCTTGCCGCGGCGAAACGCCACGCGGGAGAGCGCGGGACGACTCTGCGGGCGCTGGTGGAGGCGGGCCTGAGGACGGTGCTCGACGCCGCACCGCACGACGACGCCTTCGTCCTCCGGGACGCGAGCATCGGCGGCAGGGGCTTGCGGCCCGATGTGCGCGAGGGCGGCTGGGAGAGGATCGCAGAACTGACGTATGAGGGGCACGGCGGATGATCGCCGTCGATACGAACGTGCTCGTCTACGCTCATCGGCAGGACTCCGAGTGGCACGTCGAGGCGGCCACAGCACTTCGTTCGCTTGCGGAGGGACGCGCACCCTGGGCGATTCCTTGGCCCTGCATCCATGAATTCCTCGCGATCACCACGCATCCTCGGATCTACGACCCTCCGACGAAGTTCGCGGCGGCACTCGATCAGGTCTCCGGGTGGCTCGAGTCGCCAACGTTGACACTTCTCTGCGAGGGGCCGGGATACGCCGGTCGCCTCACCGATATTCTCCGGACGAGCAAGGTCGCAGGCGCCAAGGTCCACGACGCCCGCGTGGCAGCGCTTTGCATCTACCACGGCGTCCGGGAGCTGTGGAGCGCAGATCGGGACTTCACGCGATTCACCGCACTGGCGGTCCGGAATCCGATGGTGGGCCAGGGCTAGGGCCCTCGCTCTACGTCAGCCTCGACGCTGCCCGGCGTAGCGCCCGCTCGTACACGTCGCTCTTCACGTAGTAGGCGTGCCGAGCGCTCGACAGGTACCTCCGCCCACCTCTGAGGTCGGATCGATCATTGGCGCGCAGGCGGTCGAACGCCTGGGCCGTCCCACGGCTCCGCGCATGCAAGTAGGCCGCGATGAGCTCGGCCTGCGCGCCGTAGAGTGGGTAGGCGGCACCGTCGGTCTCGAACAGTCCGATGATGAACAGGTCCGGGTAGCGGCGGTGGAAGACGTTCAGGTAGAGGTCGAGCGCGCCTTCCCGTCGGTCCAGATCGTCCTCCCCGAGAAACGGGTAGACCCGCTCGTATCCGGTGGCCCAAACGATGACATCGATCTCCTCTTTAGTCCCGTCCTTGAACTCGACCTCGTGCCCTCTGAGCTCGCGGACGTCCGGCCGTGCCTCCAGATCGCCGTGCCCCAGGTGGTGGAGGATCTGGGTGTTCATGATGGGGTGAGAACGCAGGATCAGATGGTCTGGCGCCGGTAGGCCGTAGCGCGTCAGGTCTCCGACCAGGAAGCGATTGATCAGGAACGAGAAAACGCGCTCCTCGAGCCAATGGGGGAGCGAAGGGCCCGTGTGCGCGAACACGTCGGTCGGCATGCCGAACACGTACTTCGGGACGAACTGGTATCCTCGCCGGACACTGATGAAGGCTCGCTCGGCGCTGTGCGCCGCGTCGCACGCGATGTCGCATCCCGAATTGCCGGCGCCGACGATGAGTACTCGCTTCCCCCGGAACTCTTCCGCCGAGCGGTAGTGCGAGGAGTGGTAGGATTCTCGGTTCCACGCGCCCGGAAACTCAGGGAGCCTCGCATGCCAGTTCATGCCCGTGGCCGCACAAAGCCCGCCGTAGGCGCGCCGCTCGCCCGAGTCGAGCGTCACTGTCCATCCCCCACCCTCCTCTCGCCTCGCGGAGTCGACGCGGGTTGCGAACGTGATATGACGCTCGATGTCGTGCTGAGCAGCAAAGTCCTCGATGTACGCCAGGATCTGGTCGTGCCGCGGATAGTCCGGGTAGGAGTCCGGCATTGGGAATCCCGGAAATCCCGACAGCGTCCGGGACGAGATGAAGTGTGCCGACTCATACATGGGCGAGTCCGGCCGGTCGATGTCCCAGATCCCCCCTACACGCGAGCCGGCATCCAGAATCTCGAACGGAATGCCTCGGGTTTGCAGTGCAGCCGCGGCGCAGAGTCCGCCGGGGCCCGCTCCGATGATGCCGATCTCGTTCATGGCCTGAATGAGCAGAGCCCTCCACTTCGGTTCTGCATGGCGACCACGATCCTCCGGAATCCGATTGCCGCGAGGTGCTCCCGCACCCGGGCCGCCGGGTAGTCCCCGCATTCCCCTTCGACCTCGCCAGATACGGTGAACCACACCGCTATGTGCCCCAGGCCTCGAGATTCGACGAGGACGTCCGGATCCATTTCCGACAGAGCCGTGACGTACGCGCCACGCGCGACTTCCGCGGCGAGCACCTCTTCAGGGTCGGGGGGAGCGTCCACGACCCCCGTCGCCAGGATGAGAGCGAACACCCCGCCGACGAGCAACGTGCCAGGAGTCGACCACTCCGTGTATCGGCGCAGCGCCGACGAGATACCTCCGGCGAGCACGACAAACAGCCCCATCCCGAAGTTCGAGCTGAACGTCATGATGGGCCCGCCCAGCAAGAGCCCGATCAAGAAAATCGTGTCAGAGAGGGCCTTTTGCGATCGGATGCGCCTTCTGCCTTCCGTGGCGAGACGGCGCACGTCGTCGACGATATCGTTGAGCAAATGGCCGCAGCGCTTGCACTGGTTGGGGCGGCCCGAATAAGTGACTCCGCAGAAGCCGCACTCGCCGGCCTCCGGCGTGCTGAGAGTTCGCTCGCTCAGCCGACGATCTGCGGTATCAGCGTGCCGGCCACGTCCGTGAGCCGCACGTCGCGGCCGCTGAATCGGTACGTCAGCCTCTCGTGGTCGATCCCGAGCAGGTGCAGCATCGTCGCGTGCAGGTCGTGCGCGGAAATCGGCTGCTCCACCGCCTTGTAGCCGAACTCGTCGGTCGCGCCGATCACTTGCCCGCCACGGATTCCGGCGCCGGCCATCCACGCCGTCATGGCGCCGGGGTTGTGGTCGCGGCCCACGCCTCGCTGCGAGATCGGCATGCGTCCGAACTCGCCGTGCCACACGATGAGCGTCGAGTCCAGGAGCCCGCGCGCTTTCAGGTCCGTCAAGAGTCCGGCGATGG